>JAJYGN010000107.1 GCA_021790675.1 Actinomycetes bacterium | reverse complement strand
GCTCTCGACGACGTCCTGGATCAGTTGTCCGGTGCCAACCAAGAAGACCGACGCACTGCACTCGATCGCGACGGTGCCGGGACTCTCCAACGACTCCTACCTGGTGATCAACAACCAGGAGACCGGCGCCGGCGCCCTCGACTGGCTGCGCCGACTGCTCGCAGCGCCGGACTACACGAGTTTGACGACGAGCGCGGCGGCCTCGCCGCCGGGCGCGCGCGGCGTGCGCTTTCGCCCCTGGCTCGCCGGCGAGCGCTCCCCGGCCGAAGACAAGTCGGTACGCGCGAGCTTCGCGAACCTCTCTCTGGCCACCGACGCGGGCGACCTCGCGCGCGCGGTTCTCGAGGGCGTCGCGGCCAACAGCGCCTGGCTCTTCGGCCACGTCGAGACCTTCACCAAGCGGCGCCTGGAGCCGGTGCGCCTGCTCGGCGGCGGCGCCCAGTCCGACCTGTGGGCCCAGATCTACGCCGACGTGTTGAACCGGCGCATCGAGCGGGTGGAGAACCCGCTCGTCGCCCAGGCGCGCGGCGCGGCGCTGCTCGCCTGGTCGCGCGTGCGCGCCCGACCGCTCGGCGAGTTCGTCACCACGCCGCCGGTTGCCGTCTTTGAGCCGACGGGCCACGAGGCCTACCGCGAGATGGTGGCCGACCTGCCCGGGCGCTTCCGCGCGGAGAGCCGCGCCGCCCGTCGATCGAAGCGGGGTTCGCGTTCGGCGTAGGTTGAGGGAAGTTCAAAGCGAGGAACCATGCCCTATCAGTTCACGCAGCAGGGACTCGAGGTCCAAGAGTCGGTGCGCCGCTACATGGAGCACGTGATCTACCCCAACGAGGAGACCTTCTACAACCAGCTCGCCGAGGTCGGCACCGACGGCTATCCGCCGATCATGGACAAGTTGAAGGCCGCCGCCTTAGAGCGCGGCCTGTGGAACCTGTTCTTGCCGCACTTGAAGGCCGATCACCCCGGCACCCCTCTGTCGAACCTCGACTACGCGCCGGTCTCGGAGATGCTCGGACGCGTCGGCTTCGCCTCCGAGGCTCTCAATTGCAACGCGCCCGACACCGGCAACATGGAGATCCTCAACCTCTACGGATCCGACGCCGTGAAGGCCCAGTGGCTCGCGCCCCTGCTCGCCGGCGAGATCCGCAGCGCCTTCTCCATGACCGAGCCCGACGTCGCGTCCTCGGACGCCACGAACATCGGTCTCTCCATCGAGCGTGACGGCGACGAGTACGTGCTCAACGGGCGCAAGTGGTTCTCCTCGGGCGCGCGCGCCGAGCGCTGCAAGGTCCTCATCGTCATGGGCAAGACCAATCCGAACGCCTCGCGCCACCTCCAGCAGTCGATGATCGTGGTGCCCAAGGACACCCCCGGCGTCGAGCTGGGCATGGACCCGCACGTCTTTGGCTACAACGAGCGCGGCGGGCATCCCGAGATCATCTACCGCGACGTGCGCGTGCCCGTCGACAACCTCCTCGGCGAGGAGGGCGGAGGATTCGCGATCAGCCAGGCCCGCCTCGGGCCGGGGCGGATCCATCACTGCATGCGCTCCATCGGCGTCGCCGAGCGGGCCCTCGAGCTCATGGTGACCCGCTCGCTCGAGCGCACGACCTTTGGCACCAGCCTCGCGCGCAAGGGCCTCATCCAGGACTGGATCGCCGAGTCGCGCATCGAGATCGACATGGCGCGCGAATACGTCCTCAAGACCGCCCATCTCATGGACACCGTGGGAAACCGCGCGGCGGCGACCGAGATCTCGGGCATCAAGGTGGCGATCCCCAACATGACCCTGCGCGTCATCGACCGAGCGATCCAGGTCCACGGCGCGGCCGGCGTGACCCAGTTCTATCCCCTGGCCTCGATGTACGCCCACCAGCGCACGTTGAGAATCGCCGACGGGCCTGACGAGGTGCACAAGATGACGATCGCGCGGCGCGAGATCATGAAGCACCAGCCTGACTTTCGCATGCACGACCCGCGCTAGGCAGTCCTTCCACACCCAGTAGGCGAACCGTCACACTGGTTGGGATCTACGCGCTGAAGGCCGCCTCAATCTCGAGACGTCGGCGCGCCTCTTCGTGACGCCAGAAGGCCAACGCGGCGATCGTGAGACTGGCCAGGCCGGCGAGGCCGGTCGCGACAAAGGGCGCCCACAGGCGAGCCCCCACGTAGTAGATCATCCAGAGCGACGCGCCGACGGCGCTGAGCGCCCACGACGACGCCGAGACGCCGGAGGCGTCGCGGCTGCGGATCAACTCGAGGATCTGGGGCCCGCGCGTAATCGACATGGCGAGACCGATGCCGTACACGCCGTCGGACCAGCCGCCCAGGTACGTGGGCACGATCGTAAAGAGCGCGAAGAAGAGGAACGACTGGGCCACGACGCGAGCGTGGCGCCACGGCGCGAGGCGATAGAGGATGCTCAGCTGCACGGGCAACACGATCAGACTGCCCAAGACGATCTCGGGCGAGCGCGCGACGGCGCCGTAGGTGATCCAGAACAGGCCCATGTAGACGAAGATCACCCACGTGGCCAGGGAAACTCCATCCACACCGCGAAGTGCGAGTCGACGCAGCTGGGTGGCTACGCTGACCAATCCGAGCCCGACGGCCGTCCACCCCAACACGATGGTCAGGGCGTGAAAGGTCATGAGACCAGGCTAGCGGTACGCCCTTCTACCGTCGGCGATTCGCGGCCGAAATCACCGCTTCGAGCGACGCGTCGAGGATCGACGAGCTCATGCCGACGCCCCACCACGTCGCGCCGTCTGCGCCCTCGGCCTCGACGTAGGCCACGGCCGACGCGCTCGAGCCCGCGGTCAATGCGTGCTCGTGGTAGTCGCGGACCTTGAAGTCGATCGCCATCTCGTTGCGCAGACCCGACATCATCGCGTCGATGGGTCCGTTGCCCTCGCCCTTGACCGTAACGTGCTGGCCGGCGACGACCAGCTGGGCGAAGATCCGCGTGCTGGTCGAGTCGGTGGCGACCTCTGAGCTGAGGAGTTGGATCGTGGGGTTCTCGGGCAGGTAGGTCGTCGTAAAGACATCCCAGATCTCCGTCGGCGAGATCTCGGTGCCCGAGGTCTCGGTCAGCTCCTGGACTTGCTTGGAGAATTCGACCTGCATGGCGCGCGGCAACTCGAGGCCGTGCTCGGCCGAGAGCAGGTAGGCCACGCCGCCCTTGCCCGACTGGGAGTTGACCCGGATGATCGCCTCGTAGGTGCGCCCGGTGTGCTTGGGGTCGATCGGCAGGTAGGGCACCTCCCAGACGTCGTAGGTGTCGCCGATGGCGGCCATGCCCTTCTTGATCGCGTCCTGGTGAGAGCCGGAAAAAGCCGTGTAGACGAGCTCGCCGACGTAGGGGTGGCGCGGATGTATTGGCAGGCGGTTCGCGTACTCGGCCACGTGGCGCACCTTGTCGATGTCGCGGATGTCGAGCTCAGGGTCGACGCCCTGGCTGAAGAGGTTGAGCGCCAGGTTCACCACGTCGACGTTGCCGGTGCGCTCGCCGTTGCCAAAGAGGGTCCCCTCGACGCGGTCCGCCCCGGCCAGCACGCCGAGCTCGGCGGCCGCGACCGCCGTGCCGCGGTCGTTGTGGGGGTGCAGGGAGAGAACGATCGACTCGCGATTGTTCACGTGGCGCGAGAACCACTCGATGGCATCGGCGTAGAGGTTGGGCGTGTACATCTCGACCGTGGCCGGCAGGTTGAGGATGAGGGGCCGTTCTGGGGTGGGCTCGATCACCTCGGCAACGGCGTTGCAGACCTCGAGGGCGTAATCGAGCTCGGTGCCGGTGAAGCTCTCGGGCGAGTACTCGTAGACGAACTCAGTCGCCGGCGAGGTGGATTCGAGACTGCGACACAGAGCCGCGGCCTCTAAGGCGATGCGGGTGATGCCCTCCTTGTCCAGGCCGAAGACGACGCGGCGCTGCAGCGTCGAGGTCGAGTTGTAGAAGTGCATGATCACGCGGCGTGCGCCGTGCACCGACTCGTACGTGCGCCGGATCAGGTCCTCGCGGCACTGGGTGAGGACCTGGATCGTGACGTCCTCGGGAATGAGGTTCTCCTCGATGATGTGGCGCACGAAGTCGAAGTCGGGCTGGGACGCCGAGGGAAAGCCCACCTCGATCTCCTTGAATCCCATCTCGATCAGCTGGGCGAACATGACCGCCTTGCGACCCAAGTCCATCGGGTCGATAAGGGCCTGGTTGCCGTCGCGCAGGTCGACGCTGCACCAGCGCGGGGCCTTCTCCAGTCGGCGGTTCGGCCAGGTGCGATCCACCAGGTCGACGGGCACCGTCGCACGGTACTTGTCAAAGGCCATCGGACTCTTCTGCTGGGGACTGCTCGTCACGTCATTCCTTTCGATCAACGTCCACGCGAGAAACAAAAAACCCCCGCAAGAAGCGGGGGCGTCGGACGGGCGTGAGCCCGTCCTAGGTCAGCAGCAGCTCGGCGAGGAAGTTACACGTCACGCCGCCATTCTACCTCCATTTCGCAACGTGTCCAGCGAAAATCTCGATTCGAGCTGAGGCGATTGATAGAAAGCATCGGT
>JAJYGN010000100.1 GCA_021790675.1 Actinomycetes bacterium | reverse complement strand
GCGAAGCGCTCCAGCGCGGCGGCCTTGCCCGCGCGGTCCACGATGTCACCCACCAGTCGCCCGGTCAGGACGCCGTCGACGATCTCGAGGCGATTGGCCGCCAGGTACGGCACGCCGAGCTCGGCGAGCAGCGGCTCGAGCACTTCGACGAAGCCGCCCGAGACCACCGCCGCGACGTAGCCGAGGCGCGAGAGCGTGCGCAGCAAGGTGCGCGCCCCCGGGGTGAGGCGCAGCTTCGCGCGCACGTCGTCGAGCACGCTCGCCGACATCCCCTCGAGCAGGGCAACGCGCGCGGCGAGCGACGCCGCGAAGTCGAGCTCGCCGGCCATGGCCGACGCGGTGATCGCCGAGACCTCTTCGGCGCGCCCGCAGGCCTCGGCGAGCAGGTCGATCACCTCGTCGCGCAGGAGAGTCGAGTCGGCGTCCATCACCACGAGGTGCTTGGCGCGCCGGTGCAGTCCGGCGCGCTGGACCGCGAGGTCGAGCCCGACCACAGCTGCCGCGTCGGTCAGTCCCACGCGCAGCGCGTCGTGGTCCTCGCCGCGCACCACCAGCTCGTAGCAGTCCACCGGATAGCTCGCCAGGTGCACGATGCGCTCGCACGTCGCCGCGGCCGCGGCGATCTGTGAGAAGACGGCCGAGAGCTGATCGGCGCTGATCGCCGGCGCGAGCAAGGTGACGAGCAGCAGCCGGCCCGCCGCGGCCTGGGACTCGACGACCGCCTCGACCGCGACGGTGATGCCCGCGCCGGTGATGTCGCGCGCGGCGAGTGCCGCGTGGATGTCCACAACGTCGAGGCTCTCGCCACAGGCGATCTCGGCGCAGAGCACGAGCGAACCGCGAATCGTGATCTGGGCCACGTCGCGCAACGACGCGCCGCGCTCCTCGAGGCTGGAGAGCGCGTAGAAGAGCTCGGCGCCCACCCCCACGCGGTCCAGGCCGCTCACGGTCACCAGATAGGTCCCAGTCATGGACTCAGCGTAGACAGTGTCAACTCGCCTCTTTCGAACGCATTTCCCGCACCGCCGCGACGTTCGCGTCGTCGCGCGCGTCGAATCGCCACAGCGAGGGCAGGGCCAGGGCCACTGCGCCCACGCTGCCCACGCAGGCGAGCCCCCCGAAGGTCAGCGAGAAGCGCAGCGTGGTCCACGCCGCCATCACGCCGGCGCGGAACTGGCCGGCGGTGGGGCCCAGCGAGTAGGAGATCATCTCGATGCCGGCCATGCGGCCACGCACCTCGGGCGGGATCGACTCATTCCACAGCGTGCTGCGAAAGATCCCGCTGACCGCGTCGGCGCCGCCGGCGACCGCGAGGCCCGCCAAGACGATGGCCAGGTTCTGCGAGTAGCCAAAGACCGCGATGCCGAGCCCCCATAGCGCCGCGGCGTAGACGATCGCCCGTCCGTAGTGGTGCACCCGGCGCGTCCAGCCCGAGATCAGTGTCGCCACCAGCGCGCCACCGGGCAGTCCGCAGTAGAGCAGGGAGAGCGCGTAGGTCTCGTGAAAGTGCGCCGCCACGAAGGGCAGCATCACGACGGGAAAGGCCAGGACCATGGCGAGCAGGTCCACCACGTAGGTGCCCAGCAGGTCCGGGCGCGAGGCCGCGTAGCGCAACCCGAAGACCATCTCGCTCGCGTGGGTGTCGCGCTCGCCGGAGAGCACCGGCGTCGCCGCCAGCCCGGCCAGCAGGCTCAGCGAGAGGCCGAAGGTCACCACGTTGGCCGCGTAGACCGCGGCCGGGCCCAGGGCCACGGCGGCGAGTCCCCCGAGCGCCGGGCCCACGATCGAGGCGGTGGTGTTCGAGACGCTGGCGAGGGCCGCGGCGGCGCGCTGGAGGTCGTGGGCGACGAAGTGCTGCTTTAAGGCCTCAACGCTGGGTCGCTGCAGGCTGGCGAGCGCCGCCATCACCATGGCGTCGACGTAGAGGACCCAGGTCTGGGGGTGCGACAGGCGCGCGTTCACCAAGAGCGCCACGGTCGAGAGCATCAGGGCGGCCTCGGTCACGAGGATCAGCCCGCGCCGGTTCAGCCGGTCGGCGAGCACGCCTCCGTAGAGACCGAACAGGATGAGAGGAACCACCTCGACGAGCCCGAGCGCGCCGACTTCGAGGGGCGAGTTGGTCAGCTGCTTGAGCTGGTAGGGCACGGTGACGTAGGTCGCCTGGCTGCCGAGTGCCGTGACCAGTCCGGCCACGTAGAGGCGCCGGAACTCGCGCTCGCGCAGTGGCGCGAGGTCGATGCCGCGCGCCACTAGTCCGGCGGGCCGGCGACCCAGCCCCGGGCCGCGTCGTAGTGGCGCAGCACGCGCGCCGGCACCCCGCCGAGCACAACGTGATCGGGAAACGTCCCGCGCACCACGGCGCCGGCGGCGACGGTCGTGTTGCGTCCGAGCGTCGTGCCGGGCAGGATCACGACGTTGGCTCCGAGCCAGCTGCCCGAGCCGATCGAGACCGCCTTCTCCACCGGGGTCTGCCAGCCCACCGGCGTGTCGGGGTCCTCGTAGGAGTGGTTCTGGTCGGTGATGTAGACGTAGGGCCCGGTCTGGATCTCGTCGCCGAGCTCGATGCGCCAGTGGCCCACCAGGTGCGAGCCACGCCCGATCACGCAGCGCCGCCCGATCGAGACCACGGGACAGGTCAGCATCTCCTGGTCGGGACTGATGCCGGCGCTGAGACAGACGTTGGGCCCGATCAGGGTGCCCTCGCCGATGGCGAGGTAGCGCTCGTTGTAGATCACGCCCTGGGGGGCCATCAGCGCTGCTCCTGCGCCGAAGTAGTGGAACCGGCGCGCCCAGGGGTCGTCGGGTCCGACCGTGGCGACCTCGTTGAGGAAGCGTCGCGTGGCGCGCACGCCCGCCCCGAGGGCCTGCCGGACCGTCTGTCGCCACTTCATCAGGGTCACGCTACCGCGACGCGTTCGCACGGCCCGATCCGCTCACAGTGGGGACGTCAATCATTCTTCGCGACTTCTTAACCAACGCTCACGAGACTCTCGCGCGACATTCCTATCGTGGATGACGATGCAGACGCGCACCGTCGTAGTGGGATCGCGTCGCGTGTGTGTCGCCCTGGCCTGCGCGCTCGTCGCGGGCGCTCTCGCGAGCGGACCCACCCTCGCCGGCGCGGCCTCGTCGCGCGTCGTCGCACCGACTCCCTTGCACTCCTTCGTCTCGAACGGCCGCGTCGCCTGGCGTGGCGTCGGCCGACCGGTGAACGGCCAACGCGCCGTCTACGTGACCAGCCTCGCGATGCCCGACGGTCCGGCGCGCTTTGCCGGGATCGCCTGGATGAACACGCACCTGCTCGCCGCGCGCCTCTACTCGGGCAGCCTGTCGCCGGGCGGCGTCTCGTGGCACTACAGTGCGCCGATCACGAGTGCGGCCGCGCGCACGCTGGTGGCGGCCTTCAACGGCGGCTTCCTGATGAAGGACTCCCACGGGGGCTACCTCAGTGAGGGCCGCCTGGTGGCGCCACTGCGCGCAGGGGCCGCGTCGCTCGTGATCTATGCCAACGGGATGGCGACCGTGGGCCAGTGGGGACGCGACGTCACCATGAGCCGCTCGGTCGTCGCGGTGCGCCAGAACCTCACGCTGCTCGTCGATCATGGTCGTCCGGTTCCCGGTCTGCGCGCGAACGACGTGCTGACCTGGGGAATGAGCCTGCACCAGGTGATCAACGACTGGCGCTCGGGCCTGGGCGTGACCGCGAGCGGGGACCTCGTCTACGTCGCGGGACCGCTCAACATCATCGACCTCGCCCACACGCTGGTGCGCGCCGGAGCGATCCGCGCGATGGTCCTCGACATGAACCCGCTGTGGACGGTGTTCGCCACCTACTCGCCGGCCACGCCCCGCGCGCTGGCCGCGCCGAGCAACGGCACGACGCTGCTCGCCTCGATGTACCAGACGCCGGCGCGCTTCTTTGAGCCCACCTACTCGCGCGACTTCGTGACGATGTCGGCGCGCTAGACGCGCGGCTCGGCGTCAAAGCGCCGCGCGGCGACGGCGAGCCCGACCGCGCCCCAGAGCGCCACGACGCCCACGTCGCTCCAGTTAAAGGCCGTGCCCAGAAAGCCCGACTGCATGCCCGCGGCGAAGTGGCGCACCGGAAAGAGCTTGCCAACCCACGCCACCCACGTCGGCGCGTGATCGCCCAGGGGGATGAAAATCCCCGAGAGGAAGAGCAGCGGCATGATCGTGATGTTCACCAGCGCCGGCGCGGCGTCGGCGTTGGGGATGATCGAGCTGACCGCGAAGGCCATCGCGCTAAAGCTCAGCGCGCCGACGAGGAACATCACGACGAAGCGAATCAGCGCCATCCCCGTGGGCAGGTCGGCCTGGTAGACGATGCGACCGAAGGCCGCGGTGAGAACGACGAGCAGGGCCGCGACGGCCAGCGCGTGGATCACGCGCGCGGCCAGGTAGGCCATCGAGGGCATCGGCGTGCCCTGAACGCGCTTCAAGATGCCCTGGTCGCGCTGGAAGGTCATCACCATCGCCAGGTTCACGTAGCAGGCGCTGATCAATCCGTAGGAGGCCATCGCGGCCACGTAATACGTGGTCTGGTGCACCAGGCGCCCGTCGAGCATGAACGTGTGGCGTCCGAGCAGCGCCGTGAAGATCACGAGGAACATCAGAGGGAACGCGAAAGTGAAGAGGGCCGAGCTGGGGTTGCGCCAGTAGGCGAGATTGGTGAAGCGCAGCTGGTACAGAGTGCGACGCAGGTTGATCACGACGCCGCCTCGCCCACGAGTCGAAGGTAAACATCCTCGAGCGACGGACGCAGCACGTCGAGGCTGTCCAGGTTCACCTTGTTGGCGAGAGCCCAGGTGGTCACCTCGTGGAGCGTGCGCGCGAGGTCCATCGCGACCACCTCGACGACACCGTCGCTCGCGGCGCCGAAGGGCGCTTCGAGCCCGTCGGGCACCCGAAAGCGCACCCGCGCGTCGCCGCCGTGGCGGGCCAGCGAGTCGGGGCTACCCTCAGCGACGATGCGCCCGCGCGCCATCACCGCGACGCGGCGCGCCAGGTACTGGGCCTCGTCCATGTAGTGCGTCGTGAGAAGGACGGTCTTGCCCAGGGCGGTCAGGTTGCGCACCATCTGCCACGCCTCGCGTCGGGCCGAGGGGTCGAATCCCGTCGTCGGCTCGTCGAGGAACAGCAGCTCGGGATCGCCCACCAGGCCCACGGCGAGGTCCAGGCGACGCTGCTGGCCCCCCGAGAGGCTGGTGACCCGGCTGTCGCGCTTCTCCTCGAGCCCGACGATCTCGATCAGCTCGTCAACTTGGCGCGGGTGCTCAAAGTAGTGCGCGTACATCGAGAGCGTCTCGCGCACCGTCAGGTACTGATCGATCCCCGTGGACTGGAGCACGATGCCGATGCGCGCGCGCAGCGCGGGCGCATTTCGCGCCGGGTCGAGTCCCAACACCGAGACCTCGCCGGCGTCGGCGTGGCGGTATCCCTCGAGGATCTCGACGGTCGTCGTCTTGCCCGCGCCGTTGGGTCCGAGGAGGGCGAAGACCTCACCGTCGGTGACCTCGAGGTCGATGCCGCGCACCGCCTCGTTATCGCCGTAGGACTTGCGCAGTCCCTTCACCGTGATTGCCGCCATGTCGCCTCCGCTCCTTTGGAGCGGAGCGCTACCGTTCTAGTCCAACGTGAGTGGGGCGTCCACGTCGATGCTGGCAACCACCTCCGGCGCGAACGCGGCGGCCAGGTGCTCGCGCACGCGCCCGTCGATCTCGGCCATCAGCTGGGGGTTCTCACGCAGGAACGTCTTCACGTTCTCACGACCCTGTCCGAGCTGCTCGCCCTCGTAGGTGAACCACGCGCCGGCCTTCTTCACGAAGCCCAGTTCGACCGCGACGTCGAGCACCGAGCCCTCGCGGCTGATGCCCTGGCCGTACATGATGTCGAACTCGGCCTGCTTGAAGGGCGCAGCACACTTGTTCTTCACGACCTTCACGCGCGTGCGGTTGCCCACGATCTCGGTGCCGTCCTTGATCGACTCGATGCGCCGGATGTCGAGGCGGACCGACGAGTAGAACTTGAGGGCCCGTCCCCCGGGGGTGACCTCGGGCGAGTTGTGCACGACGACGCCGTCGACGAGGTAGTTGTGGCTGTCTTCGACCTCGATGTCGAAACGGTGCATCGAGCGGGTCTTGGGCTTGACCGCGATCGCGGTCACCGGCATCGCCATCAGTTCGTAGCGCATCTCCTCGAAGACGGGCTCGACCGCGAAACGGCCACGGAAGCGCTCTAGCAGCTTGTAGTCCATGCTCGGGTGCACGTAGGGGGCGATGAGCGCCTGGAACTTCGCGCTCTCGGCCGTATCAAAGACCAGGATCCCCTTCTTGTTCGCACCGCTCTCGCGCAGCGATCCGCGCACTCCCCAGGTGTCGGCGAGATACGCGCGGAGGCGCTCACGGGTCTGCGCCTCCATCGCCTCGACGCAGATCGTGATGCGCCCTGAGCCCCCGGCGGTCCTCGTCTGAACGCCCTTGGAGCGGAAGGAGAAGTTCGCGTCGTCCATGTACCACAGGGCGAGTGACAGCGGCGTCAACGACTTGAGGTAGTCGTCGTCGAAGACCTTCTTGCCCTCGACGTAGACGGACTGGCGCATCTCGGCCAACTCGGGCATCGGCTGGAAGTCGTAGGTGACTACGTCGTCCTCGCGCACGTTCCGGCTGGCGCCGACGTTGGCGAAGAGCGACGCCTTCCAGTCCGCGTACTCGGTCTGGGCTCCGCCGTGGGTGTAGCGAAAGCGCGCCCCGAGTCCGCTACGAGTGGGCGACAGTGCGCCGTCGCCCATCAGCGTGCCGCGCAGTGCCGCGAGCTGGAACTGCGAGAGGTAGTGCGGCAGGGCCTCGAGAACCCGGTCGCCGACCTTCAGGCGACCGGCCTCGGTCCAACCGCTCGGCGTGCGGATCAGGTGGTTGGTCGTGCACGAGAGCTGAGCCCGTCCGTTCTTGTAGGGCTTGGCCACCGTGATTTGGAGGAACTTGTCCGTCACCCCGTTGTCGAACCAGCTCACCACGCGCTTGGGCACCATCGTCCCGGTCGTCGCGTCGTAGGAGAGGACCTCGACCGGCATCTTCTGATTCACGATCTTGCCGATCTTCTCGGTCGTGCCGTCGGCCAGCACTACGCGCGCGTTGTAGGAGAAGCACCCGTACATGACGCCGATCTTCTCGCGCAGCTGGTTGATAAAGACCGCGACGGTGTTGGACTTGGACAGGCCGCCGGTGATCTTGCGAAGGGCCTGACTCATGAGACGTGCCTGCAGGCCGACGTGTGAGTCGCCCATGTCGCCCTCGATCTCGGCGCGCGGCGTCAGCGCGGCCACCGAGTCGATCACGATCACGTCGAGCGCGCCCGAGCGAATCAGCATGTCCGTGATCTCTAGAGCCTGCTCGCCGGTGTCGGGCTGGCTGATCAACAGGTCGTCGACGTTCACGCCGATAGCGCGCGCGTAGACGGGGTCCATCGCGTGCTCGGCGTCGATGTAGGCGCAGGTGCCGCCGTTGCGCTGGGCCTCGGCCACGACGTGCATGGCCAGAGTCGACTTACCCGAGGACTCCGGACCGTAGAGCTCGACCACGCGACCGCGCGGCAGTCCGCCGATGCCCAGGGCGAGGTCCAGGCTGAGCGCTCCGGTGGGGATCGTCTCGATGTTCATGTGCAGGTTCTCGCCCATGCGCATGATCGACCCCTTGCCGAACTGCTTCTCAATCTGGCCGAGCGCGGCGTCCAGAGCCTTCGCGCGATCGTCGGTTGCCATTGCTGTCTCCTTGATTCTCGTCACGGGGCACGCTACGTATCCCCAGTGACATCGGTCGCTCCGCTGGCCCCACCGTACTACGAACAAATGTTCGTAGCGAGTATTTTCAGTCGACCAGGGAGGCGTAGACGAGGCGCTGGAGCTCGCGGCGGATCGGGTACGTCCCGCTCGGCAACAGCTGGGTGAAGAAACCCACGGTCAGCTCCTCGAGGGGATCGACCCAGAAGACCGTCGAGGCCGCCCCGCCCCAACCGAACGTGCCCTCGGAGACCAGGCTGCGGTTGGCGCGCCGGTCGATCACGACCGAGAAGCCGAGCCCGAATCCCACCCCGGCGAAGTCGCTCTCACTGAAGGAGTCGATCGCGAAGGAGGCGAGGTCTCGGTCCTCGGGCAGGTGGTTCTCGACCATGAGGCTCAGCGTGCGCGAGGAGACGAGCCGAACGCCGTCGAGCTCGCCGCCACCCAGCAGCATCGTGGCGAAGCGCTGGTAGTCCGCGGCGCTCGAGATCAGCCCTCCGCCCCCGCCGAGCATCGAGGGGAACGTGAACGAATGGCGGCCCAGCTGGTCGAAGGGGACCGAGGCCCCGTTGCTCGGCACGTAGATCTGCGCGAGGCGCTCGGCCTTCTCCGGCGGGCACCACCAGTCGGTGTCGGTCATGCCAAGGGGGTCAAGGATCCGTTCGCGAAAGAAGCGATCGAGGCTCTGGCCCGACCAGATCTCGACGAGCCGGCCGAGGACGTCGGTGGCGACCGAGTAGTTCCACTTCGTACCCGGCGTGAACAGCAGCGGGCTCTGCGCCCAGTCAGAGACCGCGCGCGCGAGATCGGCCCCGGGCGGCCAGCCGAAGTCGTAGCCCTTCTCGCGATAGATCGCGTCCACCGGGTGCGTGTAGTTGAAGCCGTAGGTCAAACCGCTCATGTGGCTCAGGAGGTGCGCGACGCGCACTGGCTCGGTCGCCGGGATCGTCACCGGCGCGCTCGCCGGGCCGGATTCATAGACGCGCGGTTGCGCGAACTCGCCAATCCAGCGGCTCACGTCGTCGTTGAGGTCGAAGTGGCCCTCCTCGTAGAGGATCATGGCCGCGATCGAGGTGAGGGGCTTGGTCATCGAGTAAATGCGCCACAGGGTGTCGTCTTCGACGACGAGGTTCTGCTCGCGGTCGCGGTGCCCGCCGCGACCGGTCCAAACGAGCTGGCCCCCGCGCGAGACGGTGGCGAGCCACCCAGGCAGGCGGCGATCCTCGACGTAGGCGTCGAAGTGGGTCGCAATGCGCGCCAGACGCTGTGGGTCGAGTCCCACTTCGGACGGTTCGATCTCCACCTCGAGTGCCACGTGTCCTCCTATGCCTCGCCCGCGCGCTCGTCGAGCGAGCGCCGCAAGAAGTCGAGCGCGCTGATCGCGCTGTAGGCGCGCACCCGCGGGCGATCCCCCGGCAAGGCCAGCTGCGCGTGCGAGGTCCGCTCGCCCAGGGCGAGTCCCACGAAGACCGTTCCCGCCCGCTGGCCGTCCTGCTCGTCGGGTCCGGCGACACCCGTCACGCTCAGTCCGATCGTCGAGCCCAACGCGCGGCGCGCGCCCTCGGCCATAGCCTCGGCGGCGGCGGCGGTGACGACGGGGCCCTCGGGCACGCCGAGCAGATCGAACTTGACCGCGCTCGCGTAGCTCACGACGCCACCGCGCAACCACCGTGACGCGCCCTCGACGTTGACGAGGCGACTCGCGATGAGTCCGCCGGTCAGGCTCTCGGCGAGTCCCAGGGTGTCACCGCTCTCGAGCAGGCGCCGGGCGACGGCGTCTTCCATCGTCTCGTCGTCGACGCCGAAGATGATGTCGCCGAAACGACCGACGATCGCGTCGCGCACCAGCGCTTCCTCGTCGGCGAGCAACCAGCCGGCGTGCTCGTCATCGTCGCCACGCGCGGTCAGGCGGACCTTGATGCCCTCGATGCCCGAGGCGAGGAAGGCGATCGTGATGCGAGGGTCGCCCACCAGCGCCTCGAAGCGCTCCGCGACAGCTTCGGCCAGTCCCGACTCGCTCGCGCCCCAGGTGCGCAAGACCCGGCTGCGGATCACCGCGGTCTCGCCGCTCGCGCGAACCCGCGCGAGCAGGTCGTCGAGCACCACGCGCTCGACCATGTCGGTCATCTCATAGGGCACGCCGGGCAGCGCGTAGACAACCTTCTGGCCGACGGGGCAGATCAGGCCCGGCGCGGTGCCTCGCGTCTGGGGAATCACCGTCGCCCCGCGCGGCACGTCGGCCTGGAGCAGGTTGTTCTCGGGCATCGTGCGCCCGCGTGCGGAGAACATCGCGCGGATCACCTCGACCAAGTCCTCGTGGCGCTCGAGCGGCACGTTCATCACGTCGGCGATCGCGGCGCGCGTGATGTCGTCCTGGGTCGGACCGAGCCCGCCGCAGACGATGACCGCATCGCTGCGCGCGAGCGCGGTGCGCAAGGCGAGCACGATGCGCTCGTGGTTGTCACCGACGTGCTGGTGAAAGTGCGAGCCGATGCCGACCGCGGCGAGGCGCTCGCCCAGCCACTGCGAGTTCGTGTCGGCGATCTGGCCCAGCAGCAGCTCGGTGCCGACGGCGACGATCTCAACGCGCACGGTTCGCTTGACGTCCCTTCACGTAGTAGTCCCAGCCGGTGTAGAGGGTCATGGCGACCGCGACCCAGATCGTGGCCACGCCGATCCACACGTGATGACCCGTCAGGGGCAAGACGCAGAAAGCGATCGCCACGTCCTGGACAAAGGTCTTCCACTTGGCGAGCTGGCTCGCCGGAATGGAGACGCCCCGGCGCGCCTCGCGCGAGCGATAGACGCTCATCCACACCTCGCGCGCCGTGATGAGAAGCGCCGGAACGACAAAGGGCGCCAGCCCGTGGGGCCGCGAGATCACGAGGGCGTAGAGCGAGCCCAGCACGATGACCTTGTCCGCCAGCGGGTCGAGGAACGCGCCCGAGGTGGTCGTGCCGTGGCGTCGCGCCACGATGCCGTCGAAGTAGTCCGAAGCGGCGGCCAGCAGGCCCACCAGCGAGGTCCACCACGACACGCGGTGAAAGATAATGAAGTAGATGAAGACCGGCGCCACCGCGAGTCGAAACGCCGTCATCAGGTTGGCCGGAGTCAACAGCGCTGTCGGACCGTAGATGGGCCGCTGCGTCGTCATCGCACCACCGCCTCCAGATCCGTTCCGTGGCTCGCCACGATCTCGCACTCCACCATCGAACCGACCGGAAGGTTGCGGTCGACGAGCACGACGCCGTCAATCTCCGGGCACTCTCGCACACTACGACCCACGCCGGGCGCGTCGATCAATACCCGTTGGTGCGTGCCCACCAGGTCGTCGCGCTTGCGCGCGGTGATCTCGTCCTGGAGGGCACTCACCTCGCGCAAGCGCTCGAGGGCGAGCTCGCGCGGGATCTGGTTCTCGAGATCGGCCGCGTGGGTGCCGTCCTCGGCGGAGTAGGTGAAGAAGCCGGCCCAGTCGAGCTGGGCCGCCTCGAGGAAGTTCAGAAGCGCGCGTTGGTCCTCCTCGGTCTCGCCGGGGTATCCCAGGATGAACGAGGAGCGAAAGCTCGCCGTCGGCTCGGCCGCGCGGATCGCCGCGATGCGCTCCAAGAACCGCTCGGCGTCGCCCCAGCGGCGCATGGCGCGCAGCAGGGGACGCGAGGCGTGCTGGAGCGACAGGTCGAAGTAGGGAACGCCGGTCGCGAGGATCGCCTCGATGAGCCCTTGCGTCAACCCCGAGGGGTAGAGGTAGAGAAGGCGCACGCGCTCGACGACCTCGGCGAGGCTCGTCGTGAGCTCGATCAACGGCTGGGTGCCGCCCTCGTCGAGTACCTCGAGGGCGACGCCCTCGCGCGCGCGGCGCCGGTCATGTCCCCAGCTCGCGAGGTCCTGGGCGATGAGGACGATCTCCTTCACCCCGCCCGCGGCGAGACCGCGGGCCTCTTCGAGCAGATCCTCGCTCGAGCGCGAGCGCTGGTCGCCGCGAAAGGTCGGAATCGCACAGAAGCCGCAGCGACGGTCGCAGCCCTCGGCGATCTTGAGATAGGCCCAGGGGGCGCTGACCGCGGGACGCGGCAGGTTGAGCAGGTCAAAGCGCGGGGTCGCGCGCAGGGTGACCGGCGTGGCGAGGAGGGACTGGCCGAATCCCGCCACCAGGTCCACCTCGGGCAGAGCCGCCGCCAGCTCGTCGCCGTAGCGCTCGGCCATGCAGCCCGTCACGACGAGGCGTGCGTCGCCCCGGCGGCGCTCGGCGAGATCGAGCACCGTCTCGATCGACTCCTCGCGCGCGGCCTCGATGAAGGCGCAGGTGTTGGCCACCACCAGGTCGGCCGTCTCGGCCGAGGCGGCGGCGTCGTATCCCTGGGCGACGAGCAGCCCCGCCAACTTCTCGGAGTCGACGTGGTTCTTGGGACACCCGAGGGTCTCTATCCAGTACCGCACGTTGTCTCCTCTACATGAGAACACCGAGCGCGCGGCGCTCGGTGTTCTTGGCGGAGAGGGAGGGATTTGAACCCTCGGGCCCGCGTTAACAGGCCGCATTCTTAGCAGGAATGTGGTTTAAACCGAACTCACCCACCTCTCCAGGTCTTTCCATCTTACCGGGCCCGCCCGCCCGGGAGCGTGCCGGCGCGAAACCAGCTCTAGGAGGCCAGCGCGCGCAGCTCGGGCATGGAGAGGGCGATGGCGAAGAGCTCCTGGTCGCGGTCCCACGTGAGATGCCCCGCGACGGTCTCTAGGGCCAGCCACTCGAGCTCGTCGACCTCGTCGTTGGGAGAGAACTCGCCCTGATCCACCTGCATCAAGTAGTACGCGACGATCTTGGGCCGACCCTTGCGGTGCGTGTAGTTGGTGGTGCCCACGAAGCGCACGATCGAGCAGTGCATACCCGTCTCTTCGCGCACTTCGCGCAGGGCGGCCTCTTCGAACGTCTCGCCGGGGTCGAGCTTGCCCTTGGGGAACGTCCAGTCACCCCGCGACTCGCGATAGATGCAGGCGATCTCGATGCGTCCCGCGACGTGCTCGCGCATCACGATGCCACCGGCCGCACGAATCAGGTCCTGGGGAGCGTCGCGCGGGACGATCAACTCACCGGTCACGAGGTACACGCCTTTGACGCTACGTCGCATCCGCGAGGAGCGCAGTCATGGGTGGGAGCGATCACGGGGGCCACGTTCGTAGAGTAGTGAAAATGATCGTCGCCTCCCTCGCGCTGGGTTGGCGTCTCAGCATCTTCTTCCTCTCCGGAGTGGCCGCCGGAATCTCGAACGGCGTCGCCGGCGGCGGCACCTTCATCACCTTCCCCACGCTGCTCGCGATGGGGGTGCCGGCGCTCGCGGCCAATATGACGACCAGCGTGGGCATCGTGCCGAGCTTCGCGGGGGGCCTGCGCAACCTCCGACGCGAGTACGAGGCCCAGCGCGAGCACGCGCGAACGTTAATCGGCCTGAGCGTCGCCGGCACGTTGGTGGGATGCGCGGCGCTTCTTTCGGGCGCGCCCACCACGTTCGAGGCTGTCGTGCCCTGGCTGATCGGCGCGGCCACGTTGCTCTTCGCCGCGGCTCCCTATCTCACGGCGCGCCTGGCCCACGTCGACCACCGCCACCCCGTTCGCCGCGCCGGCCTCTACGTGGGCGTCACGCTGATCGCCGTCTACGGCGGCTACTTCGGCGCGGGACTGGGCATCATGCTGCTCGCGGTGACGGCCCTCACCCTGCCCCTGGAGATCCACGAGCTCCAAACGCTGCGCCGCCTACTCTCGGTCGTGATCAGCGCAACCGCGGCCCTGGTCTTTATCGTGCGCGGCCACCTCGCCCTCGAGGCGCTCTATCCCCTCCTCGGAGGAACGCTGGTGGGCGGCTGGATCGGCGCGCTGCTCGTCGACCGGCTCTCGGCGACGTGGGTGCGCGCACTGGTCATCGTCACGGGCCTGGTCACCACGGTGAAACTCCTGGTCTCAGGCTGAGGGCACAATTCCCGACTATTTCACTAGTCTTTAATCCATGTCGCGACTGTTCCGCTTCCCCAACCCCGTCAACGACGCCGCCGCGCGCACCGTGGCCCTAGGGGTCGTCACGATGTGCGTCGTGGCGCTGGCGACGAACTGGGCTTGGATCCTCGTGCCGCTCACCTACGGATTCCTCGCGCGCGTCGCCAGCGGGCCCACGCTCTCTCCGCTCGGTCAGTTCGCAACGCGCGTCGCCGCGCCGCGCCTGCGCGCCTGGCACAAGAGTGTCGCCGGTCCGCCCAAGCGCTTCGCCCAGGGCATCGGCGCGGTGTTGACACTGGCGAGCACGATCACGTGGCTCAGCGTTTCCTGGTCAGTGGCGCGCTGGTTCCTCGTGCCGCTCGTCATCGCCGCGGGTCTCGAGGGCTTCGCGGGTTTCTGCCTGGGTTGCACCGCCTTCGGCTGGCTGATCCGCTTCGGCCTGGTGCCCGAGGCCATCTGCGCCGAATGCGGCGACCTCTCGGCGCGCTACGCGGCGGCCGGCTATCCGGTCAGGGACAACTAGACCTCAAACCTGACGGGGCGCGTCGCGCCCGCGGTGATGATTTCGTAGTCTGTCGTAATGAAGCGTTCTCCTCGCGCGCTGGCCCTCGTGGCTGCGGTCGTGTCCCTCGGGGCCACCACCCTGCCGGCCCTCTCGGCCCGGGCTCTCGAACCACGCGTCGTGGTTGCGGCCACGTCGCCGATCCCACGCGGTGACGTCGTCGTGTCAGCACCCCTGCGCACGTCCTTTGACCTCGTGCTCGCGCGACGTGACAACGCCGCCCTCTCGAGCTTTCTCTCCGATCTCTACCGCGTCGGCTCACCCACCTATCACCACTTCCTTACCACCGCGCAGTTCGCCCAGCACTTCGGCGCGAGCACCGCGTCGATCGATCGACTGCGCGCCTACTTCGCGCGGTTCGGCCTCAACGTCGGCGCACCGAGCAAGGGGCGGGTGATCCTGCACGTCAGTGGCACAACACGCGACATCGCCCGCGCCTTCGCGACGCCGGTTGTGACGGTGCGGCGCCGCGACGGCGTGCTCGCCGCCCAGTTCGCTCGATCCGCCACCTTGCCCTCGAGCGTCGCGAGACTCGTCACCGGCGTGGCCGGCCTTTCGACGGTGGCCCCCGCGAGCGCCCCGACGCTGCACGCGAACGCCAGCTCGCGCGTCACGCCGGGCACGTGTCCCTCCGCCGGTAGCACGACGACCAACTCGCCCAACACCCTGGGCGGCTACACGCTCCAACAGCAAGCCCAACTCTACGGGCTCACCGACGCTTGGGCGCGCGGCGACACGGGGGCGGGCCAGACGATCGCCATCTACGAGCTGGGCGTCTACAACTCGGCCGACGTCACCGCCTACGCCTCGTGCTACTCGCTCTCGCCCTCGATCACGACCGTCAACGTCGACGGCGGCGGATCAAGCGGCGGTGCCGACGAAGCGACGCTCGACGTCGAAGAGGTCGCCGGACTGGCGCCCGGCGCGGCGATCACCGTCTACGCCGGACCCAATTCGGGCAGCGGCCCAACCGACACCTACGCGCGCATCGCCGACGACAACACTGCCCAGATCGCGACCACCTCCTGGGGCACGTGCGAGGGGGACCCCTCGGGCAGCCCCTCGGCCGAGCAGGCCATCTTCGAGCAGATGGCCGCCCAGGGCCAGACGATGTTCGCCTCGGCCGGCGACTACGGATCCTCGGACTGCACCGGGATCACCACCAACGCGCTGGCGGTTGACGATCCGGCCAGTCAGCCCTTCGTCACCGGTGTGGGGGGCCTCACGGTCAACTCCATCAGTCCGCTCAGCGAGAAGGTTTGGAACAGCGGGTCCTCGAGCGGCGGCGCCGGCGGCGGCGGAGTCTCGTCCCTCTGGTCGCGCCCGTCTTGGCAGGTCGCGCCGGGGATCTCGAGCACCCAGACGATGCGCATGGTGCCCGACCTGTCGGTGATGGCCGATCCCAACTCGGGCTTCATCGAGTACTACTCGGGCAGTTGGGGATCGATCGGGGGCACGTCGATCGGCTCGCCTCTCATGAGTGCGGTGGCCGCGGTCGGCGCGCAGTCCTGTGACGTGAGCCGCCTGGGATTTCTCAACCCCACGCTCTACGCGATGGCGAACACCGGCTTCAATGACGTGACCACGGGCTCGAACGACATCTTCGGCGTCGGAGGTTATAGCGCGGGTCCGGGCTACGACATGGCCTCGGGTCTGGGCAGCCCGAACCCCGCGACGTTCCTTAGCGAACTGTGTCCGCCGACCGCGGCGACGATCAAGGCCAACGCGGTGCTCTCGGGAACGCGCGCGGTCGTCGGCGGCACGGAGCCCACCTTGAACCTCACACTCACGAGCGCGAGCGGGCAACCACTCGCCAACGCGATGCTCTCGGTGTCGGCGAGCGTGACCAACGGCTTCGCCCTGATCGACAACGACCAGGGCTCGCGGAGCAAGTCCGGCAACGCGAACTACACAGTGACGACCGACGCGAACGGCCAGGTGAGCCTGAGCGTGTTTGCAACCAGCCCCGGTCCAGTCACTCTCACGGTGGACTACCAGGGCGGAACGGTGTACTCGACGACACTGCACTTCGTCAACGCCGCGAGCAGCGCGCGACCCGGCGCGCCATCGATCTCACTCGCGCCCCTCGCGGGCGCGCTGCGCCTTCACGTGAAGCCGCCCGCGTCGCGCGCGACGGTCACGTCGTATCAGTACTCACTGAACGGCGGTGCGACGTGGGTGACATTCTCGGCGAAGACGCTCACGATCACCATCGCACACCTCGCGCGCGCGAGAACCTACCGCGTCGTGGTGCGAGCGCTGTCCGCCGCGGGCGCGGGTCCGCGGTCCAAACCGACCACGGCGACCACCAGATAGTGGGAGCGCGCACGATTGCCTAGGCCACGGCGTCGCGCACCACGTGGCGCGACGTCCACCCCTAGAGTTGAGTGTGCGGTCTCTACGACGCGCGCGCGATCCGCAGCGAGGTAGCAAGTGTTGAAACGAGTGTTGGTCGCGGCAGTGCTGCTCGTCGGCGTCACGGTGCCGAGCGCAGCCTCCCAAGCCTCCTCCACTTCGACATCAACGACGACGACCACGACCACACCGAGCACCACGACGTCGCCGCCGAGCGCGAGCGCTTCCAGTGCCCGCGGGGCGGGCCTGCCGCTCTATCAGTTCGTCGACAGCGGCAGCGGCCAGCTCCCCTGGAGCGCCCAGGCCCTGACCACGTCGATCAACAACTCGCGCATGCTCGGCGGACCGCACGCGATCTCCTCGCCCACCGAGGGCGTCGTCGCCTATCGCACCGCGAGCGACCACGTCGCCCTCTTCAGCGAGAACGCCGCCGGCGCGACCCAGTGGAGCGACTTGAGCGCCGGCACCAACGCCGACGCCCCCGCGGCCGACCCCGTGCCGTTCTTCGACCCCTGGGGCAACGTCGACGTCCTCTACGTAACCGCCTCCGGCACACTCGAGCTGCTCACCCCCAACGATCCCGTCAGCGCGCTGTGGCCGCACACGCACTCTGACCAGTCCTGGCGGCCGATCGTGGCGACTAGCCTCTCGTCCCTGATGGGTGTCAGCGTCGCGAACTCCGTCGCTGGCGTCGCCGTCTCTGGCACCAGCGCCGTGGTGGCGGTGCGCACCGTGACCAACGCCATCGTGACCATGACGCTCACCTGGGTGCCCAGCGATCCGCTGCCCGCGGCCTATTCGGCGCCGGTCAACCTCTCGGCTCTCACCCACACGGGCGCCGCGAGGAGCGACCCGGTGGTGGTCGACGCCGCCGTGGCGGCGATCGCCACCACGAACGCGGCCGGGCACCTCGAGCTCTACGCGCAAAGTCCGAGCAGCGGCGCCTGGAGCGCCCAAGACATCACACGGGCCACCAGCAGCGTGCGCGTGAACGGCCCTCTGGCCACGGCCTCAACGCCCTACAACCTCTACATCACGGCCCTGAGCCCCAACGGCAGCGTGATCCTCTATTCGACCCCGCTCATCACCCTGGGCGTGCCGACGACGACCACTACGACGCCGCCAACGACCACGACCTCGACCTCGACCTCGACCTCGACCTCGACTACCGCCGCGCGCTCGGCTGCGGCCACCACGACCACGACCACCCTGCCCCCCTCGCCCTGGTCGGTCGTCAACGTAACGTCCGCAACCCCGGGCTCGCCGCCGCTGTCGGGAACCCTCTTCGTCTCGGCCACCTCGGCTCAGGTCGCGATAGCCGGCGCCGCGGCCAACTGGGGCGACCTCTTCGTCCTCTCGAGCCCCAACGGGTTCAACACCTGGTCCGACACGGACGTCTCGGTGACCGCGGGCAACGCCGCGCGCACCGTCGCGCCGTCGGTGACCGGTCTGGCCACGTCCACGGGCGTGGCGCTGTTCGCGGCCGGTATCAACTCGCCCCCGCCCGAGGGCGTGGGCGTCTACGCGATCCCGAGCTCCAAGTGGACCCAGGCCGTCCTCGACGGCTGGCCGATCCTTAGTGAGACCGGCGGGCTCGGCACGATGGGCTCGCCCTGGGTGGGCTGGACGGGCAACTCGAGCCTCGCCACCTCGCCGGACTATCTCATGGGTCAGTCCATCTACAACGGCCACAAGCGCGTGACCTGGCTGTCCTACTGGACCATCAGCGGGCCGCTGAAGGGTGAGACGATCGCCGCGTCGACTTACTACACCCACGGCTTTAGCGCCGGGGCCTGGGTCGCGACCCAGATCGACCAGTACGCGGGGCTCGGCGAGGGCCTCAAGCCTGACTGGGTGATCTTTGACCCCGAGGGATATCCCGACGCGCACTCGGGTCTCGACGCGCCGGGCGGAAGTTCCGCGGCGACGATGAGCCTCTACGCCACGTACTGGACCGCCATGCTCTCGGGTTGGGTCAAGGGCATCGCCTCCGTGGACCCCTCACTCAAGGCCGGCGTCTACGCCACCCAGTCCGAGTACCGCAACTACAACCTGGTCAATCAGCCGATGCCGGTCTTCATCGCGCTCGCCTTCGGCGGCGGCGGCCCGGTCCCGGTCCCCGGAGCCAACGGGGCGAACGTGCGCGGCTTCATCGCCTTCAACGGCACCTGCACGCCCACCACCGTCCTCGCCACCCAGGAGCAGACCCTGGCGAGCCCGCCCTGGGGCGGCCAGTTCAACACCCTGCAGTTCAACGCCGGTGTGTACTGCCCGCCAGCGCCCTTCTAGTGTGACGACGTGGACGACGCCGAAGAGACCAGCAAACCCCACGACCTGCGCGACCGGCTCAAGGCCTTCGCCCAGCCCTTCGTCGACTCGCTCGACACGAAGTTGCGCGACCAGGTCGACGCGCGCGTCGACGCACGTGTCGACGCCACGCTCTCGGCGCGCCTCGCCGTGATCGAGCGCGCGATCGCCGACCTGGATCGCGCGCTGAAGGACCTCGAGGCCCGCCTAGGGTGACGGCGGCCGGCGGCGCAGTTCGCGGTCGCGCCGTATCGCCCAACGCAGGGTGAGAACCACCAACACCGCGAGGGCCGCCACGAAGACGCCGAAGACCACGAAGAACACGAGGTCACGCTAGGGCGTGTCACAGCACGACGCAACAGTGGAGAGGTGACCTACGCGCCCGCGATGACGATCCTCGATGTCCTGCGAGGTGACCCGTCGGCGCGTCCCGCCACCGACGAGACCACGCCCCTCGCGCTGCGAGCGCGCCTCGAGTCCGCGGTCGGCCCGCGTGAGGAGGCGCTGATCGTGCGCGCGCCGCGCGGCGAGGGAGGCCTCGCTGCGAGCGCGGGTCGCCTGCGCGGGATCCTGGTGCACGAGCTGGTGCGCTTGGCCGCGGCCGGCTACAACTGGCGCAACCCGGCCGTTGACGCGCTGGCCGCGTGGCGCGCCAACGGACCTCGCGACTTCGTCGAAGACCTCAACCGTTTCGAGCCTGACGAGCGGGCCGCGCTGCGCGCCGACGTCGAGGCCCACGCCGTGGTGCTGCGACGAACCCTGGGCAGCCTTCCCCCCAGCTGGATGCCACGCAGCGCGTTGCGAAGTCGCGTAGCGCTCGCCGGCGGGCACCTGCTCCTCGTCGACGTGGTGGACCTGATGGCCGGCATCGTCGGGGCGCACGCGTCGGTCGCGCTGGTCGACGTGACGTCCTCGCCGCTCGGCGCCGACGCCGAGGACCGCATCGCCTACCACGCGCTCGTCCAGACGCTGCGCACCTCGCGCGTGCCCCTGGCGAGCGCCCTCGTCTCGACGGCGACCGGCGACGTGCTCTCTCGCTTCGTGGACGACGACCTGCTCGAGCGCGCCATCGCCTACGTGCGCGGCTGCATCGAGGCCGCGTGAGCGCCCTCACCAGCGTCACGTTGCACAGCGCGAGCTGGCGTGCGCTACTCGCTGACGCGCCCTGCGTCGCGCCCTCGCTCGATGACGAGCAGCGACGCTCCTTCGCCGATCGCTTCCGCGCCCTGGCGAGCGCCGAGCACCGCCGCCTCGACGCGTGGAGCGTGGAGCGCTCCGACGCGCCGCGCGACTTTCACTGGAGCGCGATGAACGCGCGACGCACCCTTGGCAACGCCGCACTGCGCCGCGTGGCGAGCCAGCACGCGACGAGTGTCCTCGAGGCTGTCACCGACGTCGTTAGCGACCGATTGCTCGCGGCGGCCGCGGGCTTCGCGCGACCCGGATCACTCGGCCAATGGCTCGCGCGCCTCGACGACGCGGCGCGCGCGATCGTCGTCGCCGAAGCCGCGAACTGGGCCACGACGCTCGTCGAGCTGACCCACGACCTCGACGTCGCCTGGCGGCCCGCCGCGAGCGACGCCTACTACGCGGTGGCCGGCGCGCGGGTGACCCTGCGGGCCCAGCGCGAGTTCCTCATCGACGGGCCGACGCGCATCGTCGTGCGCGTGCGTGGCGGTTCTCCCGGTCGCAGCGCCGGCGCGGGGCTGCGCGCCGAGCTGGCCGTCGAGACCCTGGCCCACCCCCACGGCGACGCGCCGGGACGCTACGTGGGGGTCTGGCCCGAGGCGGGGCTCGCCCTGGCGGTCGAGGGCACGCTCGACGACGTGCGCGCCGGCGCCCGCAATCTCCTGCGCGCGGCCCGTCGAACCGCGCCCGAAGTCCTGTCGTCAGCCGCCTAGGGGGCGCCCAGCCCGCCAGCCATTAGCGTGGTTCAGTCATGACTCTACGTTCCTCCCTGCGCAATATCGCCATCATCGCCCACG
>JAJYGN010000017.1 GCA_021790675.1 Actinomycetes bacterium | reverse complement strand
CAACTTTCGTGTGAATCACCCAGAATATCGGTCGTCAGTTTAACCAATTGATCAGGAAATACGAGATTTCCTGTAAGACCCCTCCAAGACAAATGGATCGAAAACCTTGATATTCAAAGGTTTTTGAGGTGACCGTTGTGTACCACCAGTGTCCAGCACCGTCCCGCAGTACCTGCCCGGATCCTGCCCGGCGGCCGAGATCCTGCCCGGATCCTGCCCGGCGAGCCGAACTCCAAACGACCCTGACGTCTCGATTCATCACTTCGCATCGCCCTGGCGACTACGCGTAAGTCTGTGGCTCTTCGGATTCTGACGGGGTCTGCTCATCTGACGACGCTCGATCCCAGGACTCTCCAATTGGGCTTGCCGGCGTAGAGAAGGACGCGGATGCGGTAATTGGCGAAGTTGCGAAAGCCGAATCCGACCCGCTTGATGCGCTTGATGAGATTGTTCAGCGCCTCAGTGGGACCATTGGAGACCCGCGCGACGTGGAAGTTGCAGACCTTGTCGAACCAGGTCTCGATGGTCTGTCCGAGTTTCTGGATCTCGGGCGGCATCGCCCGGGAAAGACAGTGCTTGAGGAGCTCTCTCAACATGGTCCTTGCCTCGTCGGGGTCACGGGAGCGGTAGAAGTCGCGCAGCCGCTCCTCGATTCGATAGGAGATGGCGACCTCACCGTCGGGGTCGCCGAGTTCCAGGAGTGACCTCAGCCGCTGCGCGGCGTGTTCGTCGAGTTTCTCCTCACCCATCAACAAGACCCGTCGCACCCGGTAGAGGGGGTCGTCACGACGTCCGCGGTGCCCGAGCTGCTCGCGCTGGACTCGACGGCGCACCGCGTCGAGGGCCCGATTGGCGAGCGAGATCACGTGGTAGGGGTCGACTACCTGGGCCGCCTGGGGCAACGCCACCGCATAGACGGCGGCGTAAGCGGGGGACATGTCGAAGGCCCCGTAGACAATGCGCTCCTTCCAGGACTGGGGTTGCTGGTTCACACAGGCGGCCACGTCGACGTAGTTGCGCCAGGGCAGGATCTCGATGATCTGGTGGTGCTCGACGTCACAGACCGTGGTGGCGTAGCGGGGATGGGCGTGCCCGACGCGGGTGACGAAGGAGGTCTCGTCCAGGCCAATCGCCGAAGTGACGCTGAGGCGCTTACGGTCCGCCTCGAGCAGGGCCCCGCCGTAGGTGGCGACGGCGTCGTTGACGGTGTGCCAATCGCAGCTGAGTTCCTTGGCGACCTCGGACACCGTGCGTCCGCCTCCCACCTGACGCGTGGCCCACGTGGCGGCCCACGTGGTGAGCAGGCAGTTCTTAGCGGCGATGCGGTGATCACCGAGCACCCACGAGCCCACCGAGCACGCCGAGTTCACGCAGCGCATCCTGTGCTTCTTCCACGAGAGAGTCATTGCGGATCCGTAGACCGGCAGGTCCACGTAGGAGATGACGGGGCGCTCCTTGACGTGGGCCCGGGTGTGACACGACGGGCAGAACACTTCGTCGGGGGTCTGCTCGATCACCAAGGACACGTGCGGTCCGCGACGTTCAAAGGCGAGAACCCGGACGTCCTTAAGCCCGACGAGGGCCTCAAGAATCTCGGTATGGTTGGACAGGACGAAGGTGCTTCCAGATTTAAGTCTCACAACTCAATCTTGAAGCACCTTCGTCTACCTCACAACGATGGCCGGCCGCGGCGAATCCCCCGTTGAAATCCGAAGAGCCGAGTGTGTCGAGCGCGTCGGCGAGCAGCTGGTCGCGACCACGAGTCGCGTGCTGGTACTTCAACGCTGCCTCGGGCGAGGCATGCCCGGCACGATGCATTAATTCAGCGGTCGTCGCACCTGTTGCAGCGGCCAGAGTGAGACCAGTGTGCCGAATATCGTGGAGATGCAGGTCCGGCCGACCAGCGGCCGTACGGGCTCGATTCCACGCTCCTTGCAGCATCCTGCTCGACACTGGAACTCCGCGAGTATTTGTCACGAGGAGCGCGTCGGGATCCTTGGCCACGTACCGTGCCATGTGCTCCTCAAGCTCGTCACTTACCGTCCGTGGAATGGCGATGACTCGACGTCCCGCCCGAGTTTTTGGAGACTTCACGATAGACGACTCATCGCTGAGGAAGACGCGACTTTGCTCGATGCGAAGAGAGCTGTTAGCGAGGTCGACGTCGCTGCGCCGCAAACCAAGGATCTCGCCCCGACGAAGTTGGCACCACGTCGCGAGACTGACCACGATCTGAAGCCGTTCGGGCATTGAAGCGTGAAGGTTCCCCACATCCTCGTGGTCGGCCGTCATCGAGCGGCTCGCCTTCCAGCCCACGATGCGACGGCTGAAGACGTCGGTCACGAAGGCGACGTAGATCACGCCGGACCACCTGGAGCAGTGGGTGACGTCGCAGACCCACAGGACATCGGGACGATCCGTGATGAAGTTGCGCTTCACGAGGTCCGGCGCTCGCAGGGCGCTCGCGTCGGGGTGGGTGGTGAAGCGCTCCTTCGCGCGACTCGCCCCGCGGATCCCCAGCTGGCGCATGATCCGGGCCGTCTGCTCGCGCCCGATGTCGTGACCGGCCCGACGAGCGGCCTTCCGGAGCTTGCGCTTGCCGTAGACGGCGTAGGTGGCGAGCCACGGGGCCATGAGGACTGCGCCCATCGCCACGTCGTTCAGCGCTCGGGTCGACGGCGGACGGACCTTGCGGGCGTCGTAAGTGGCGGGGGCGACCTGGAGTACCTCGCAGATCGACTCGACCCCCCATCGACGGCCGTCGGTCGTGTTGGCCCGATGGCCGTCGATGAAGCGAACTACCTCTTCGACCGGCGGTCGAAGCAGCCCCGAAGAAACTTGCCGCTGCCTGGAGAACGTCGTTGGCCCGCTGTAGTTCGACGTTCTCCTTGCGCAGGCGCTTCATCTCGGCTTCCTGCTCCGAGGTCGCGCCCGCTCTCGTGCCACCGTCGATCTCAGCTCGGCGGACCCACTGGCGCAGTGATTCGGTGCCGACGCCGAGCTGGCGTGCTACCCGGGTGATTACTCCGTGGTCGTTCGGGTCTTGCGATCGCAGTTCGAGGACCATCGTGACGGCCCGCTCCTTGAGCTCATCGGGGTAGCGGGTCGGCGGGGAACCCTTCTTCTTGTCTGACATCTCTCCATCCTCTTCCAAGGTATGGAGTCTCCAGGATTCCTGGACCGAATCAGAAAGGTGTACCATCGACTGTGTCGGAACCTGTCACGATGAATATATACGCTAGAGGACATAGGCGCATTCCACAATCGTGGCAGTATGTCGTGCCCATTTTGCTCCTTGCGGGACTGGTATTGAGTGGGTGTGGAACCAGCCCTTCACCTACGTCAGTGACCAAGTTGGCCCCAACCACGACCACAACCTCAGCGGCACGATCAATTTCTGCGGCCCAAAGATACTTGAAGGTGATTTCATCACAGTACTTAATAGCGCTTGGCAGAGCTGCCCAAGCCCTAAATAGCGCGCAGGTACTTACTCCGCAAAGTTCAGCAGCATATTCGCAGTTTGAAAACGCGTCATTAATCTTCCAGGGCGAGGTAGCCGCGTACCACTGGCCCAAGGTGGCGGAAGCCGACGCTCGGAGCCTCGTGAGAGCTCTTTCGGCCATCATTGCGGATGACCAGTTGGCGGCAAACTACCAACCAACGCCGAACTTTACCCTTGACAATGCTACGCAGATTGCAGATCTGCGGCTACTCGACGCCGATCTGAATTTCGAGGGTTAGACTAAGTTAGTTAGCGAAGGCGCCGCTGTCGGTTTGCTTGACGAACTCTCAACTAGCCCCGATCATTCACGAGAAGTCTGTTGAGGGGCCACGATCCATTTTGATGAACTGCTCGTCGGCGACCGCGTCGATCTAGCCATTGATCGAGGGGCGCCGCGACTCATGTCGCGTTTCGGACAATGGTTCGACTCCCCAGAGACGCATTGGTGCCCGCCCGTGTGATCGTGGGCGGTGCTGGAGACGATCAATTTAGGTGACGAGGGCCATGCGCGCATAGGAGTCGGTGAGCACCGTGGTCGCGGGCCATCCGTCGATCACGCGCACGACGAGCTGGCGACCGCGTCGAACGAGTCGTCCCGGTGCGTGGAGCAGTCCCCAGCGCAGGGTCTTGGGTCGCGCGCTCTTCCAGGATCCGCTGAGACAGAGCAACTGGAACCAGCGCACGAGGTCGCCAGCGAGGCACACCGCGAACAGCCAGGCAGCGTTGGCGGCGAAGTTGGAAAAGGGCATCGAGGTGAGGCCGGAGTCCTTCAGTCGCTGGATGTGGTTCTCGACGTGGGCGTGGGCGCGCATGGTGGCGTCGAGGTCTCGCGGGTCTCCCTCTTGGTCGGTGTAGAAACCCCAGTAGCGGTAGTCGAGCGAGGGGATCAGGCTGCGCTGGGCGCCGGGGTGCAGGGGCTCGCGACGCACGATGAGCCGAGTCCCCTCGGGCAGCGAGCCCTGGGTGATGAGGCTCGTCAACTCGGCGACCGCGGCGCCGTCACGCGGCTGGCCGTCTTGGGTGAGAGCGGGGAGCCACACGTCACAGCCCTCGGCGTCAAAGACAGCGCTCGTGACCTGGGCATTCGAGCGCGCCGTCACGAAGAAGCCGACGTGGCGCGCCCGGCACGCGGCGAGGAATCCCTCGGTGCAGCCCGCCGAGTCGG
>JAJYGN010000072.1 GCA_021790675.1 Actinomycetes bacterium | reverse complement strand
TTCTTTGGTGAGGTATTCACGTTTGGTCCCGACCAGGCCCGACGCAACGTGGTCGAGGGCGCACCCACGGCCTACGCGAGTGCCATCCACATCCGAGAGTGATCAGTGTCGCCGGGGAGTGCGGGGATCAGCCTCCACGATCGCGAGGCTGAGGTCTTCGAGCTCGCGAACGAGGACACGCAGCCGTCGCTCGTTGTCGAACCACGGTCCGTAGTCGGCGGCCTGCTCGGGGCTGAGGGTGCGGCTGGTGGTCTTGCCCCGGACCTTGCGACTCCACTGGAGGTAGGGACCGTGGAGGACTGGGGGATCGGCGTGACAGTGGCAGCCGGCATGCGTGCACGAGAAGCGGCGCTCGGTGAGGCTGCCGGGGAGGACAAAGCCCATCTCCCCGAGCGCCCGGGCGATGGCCGCCTGCTCCTCGTTCTGCCTCGGGCTGACCAGCATGCACCACCTTCCCACGAGTATCCACCATCGGACGGGTTTCACACAGTATATATACGGTATGCAATCCGTGGACGTGGCCACCACGATCGAACAGTTCAGACCCCGCACGGTCTCGACCGAGGTGGCCCGCTTCGCCAAAGGGCTGGCGGCGGCGGCCTCGCCCGAGTCCCAGGGCCGGGCGAGGGCCTTCCTCTTCGCCGCGAGTCGCCTCGGAGCCTTCGGCGAGGCGGTCGGTCTCGACCTCTCACCCGAGGCGCTGGTGCGCCCCTCGGTTATCGATCGATGCTGCCACCCCGATACCACCACCATGTCGGCGCCCACGCGCCGCACGGTGCGCACCAACCTGCGAGCCATGGCCCGCCGGGTCTACCCGGCACCACCACCCCCCGCGCTCTCGCGCGAGCGGGCGAAAGCCCCCTACACCTCGGCCGAGATCGCCGCCTACCTCGGCCTCGCGGACGCCCAGCCGACGCGGTCACGCCGACTGCGGGCTCAGGCCCTCATCTGCGTGGGAGCGGGGGCCGGCGTGGTGGGTGGCGACCTCAAGGCCGTGCGCGGCACCGACGTCGTCGAGCGCTCGGGCGGCGTGGTGGTGGACGTGAGGGCGGGCCGACGCCCCCGCAGCATCCCGGTCCTGCGTCGCTACCATGATCGACTCGTGGAGAGCGCCTCGTGGGCGGGCGAAGCGCTGCTCATCGGTGGCGCGTCACCGCAGCGGCGCAACGTGACCACTCCCCTCGTCGCCTCACTCGCGGGCGGCCTCGACCTGCCCCGCTTCGAGGTCGCTCGTCTGCGGGCCACGTGGCTGTGCGAGGTCGCCCGGGAGATCGGACTTCGCGCGTTGATGGACGCCGCCGGGATCACCTGCTCGCAGCGCCTGGGGGATCTCGCCCACCAACTCGACGCCGTCGAGGAGGTCGAGTCAGTGGCCCTGCTCGGAGGACTCTCCTGAACGCAGGGACCCTCGGGCGCCTGGAGGCGGTCGTCGACGCCTCGGAGGTCGTAGCGACGATCGAGGCCGAACTCCCCCTCGGGGTGCGAGCGCGCCAGCTGCGCGTGCGCACGCTCGTGGTCGGCATGCTCGTGGCGCTCGGCGAGGGACACCCAGCCCATCTGACGCGCGTGCACGCGGCGCTGGTCTCCTTGAGCGAGGCCGACCAGCGCCGACTCGGCGTCATCGTCGACTGGCGCAGTGGGCCCCACGTCCTCACCTATCGCCAGGTGGAGAGGACCTTCTCCCTCGTCACTGGCTGCCTGGCGAAGAAGTGTCCCGACGGATCGCCCACTGAGATCTTCCAACGTGTGCTCGATACCCTCGTGGAGGCGTCGCTGCCCGAGACGAGGAGGGGCTCGTCGTCACTGGCCGTCGACTGGACCGACATCGAGAGCTTCTCCACCCGACGCACCAAGCCCACCGGCGCCTACGCCGACGACGAGGCCGCCTGGGGGCACCGCAAGGGCGGGGGTCCGGGCGAGAAGGACGAGCTGTTCTTCGGCTACTACCTCTCGCTGGCCACCATGGTCGAAGAGGTGGGCGGGGAAGAAGTCCCCGAGTTGGTCCGGCGGATGAACCTCGTCGCCTGCGACCACGACCCGGTGCCCGCCGCCGTGGCGGTGCTGGTCGCGATGGCCAACGAGGGAACCGCTCTCGGCGACGTCGTGGTCGACTCGGGCTACGCCCACCGCGTCCCCACTCGCTTCGCCCTGCCGCTGCGCGCGGCGGGGGCGAGCCTGGTCATGGATCTGCACCCCAACGACCGGGGCGCCCAAGGCACCCACGCCGGAGCGATCTGCCACCACGGCAACCTCTCCTGCCCCGCCACCCCCAAGGCCCTCTTCGACCTGACGCCGCTCGCTCGAGGAGCGAGCCGCGAGGAGGTATCGGCGCACGACCAGCGTTCGGGCGAACTCGCCCGCTACAAGCTGGGCCGGGTCGCCGGCCCCGACCCCGATGGCTACACCCGAGTCATGTGTCCAGCCCTGCTCGGCAAGATCCGCTGCCCCCTGCGTCCGACGTCGATGCAGTTGTCCCTCGACCACGCCGAGGTGCTCGCCCCGCCCGCAAGTCCACCGGTCTGCTGCACCCAGGCCACCGTCACCGTCCCGCCCGAGGTGAACGCCAAAACCGCCCAACGTCACGACTATCCCGGAGCGCAGTGGCGTCGCTCCTACGCGAGACGCAGCGCCGCCGAACGAGCCAACGCGCGGATCAAGGACCCCGCCACTGTCGACGTCGCCCGGGGATGGTGCCGACTGATGGGCCTCACCTCAATGGGGCTGTTCCTCGCCGGCGCCGTCGTCGTGCGCAATCTGGCCGTCGCTGACGCCTTCACACGGCGCCAGTGCGACACCGAACGTCGAGCGGCAGCGGGGCTCCCTCCACGGACCCGACGGCGTCGGCGAAAGACGCTCGCCGACCTCGTCGGCGTAACTCCCCAGTCGGATCCTTAGTCAGCGCCTTCGTGCACTTTGCATTTCTTCCGTGGCGCTTCGCATTGCGGCGCGTTTGGTCGCTGGCATCAGCAACTGTCGCCCCGTCCAACCCCTCCAGGACGGGGCCTCGTGCGTGTCACAGCCACGTACGAGGATGACACTGGGCCAAACGTGAAGTGGGAGGCTCACAAAACGTGAAGACCTCATTCGTGGCACTTTCGACGTGTGACACAGAAAAATGGACCACCATTCAGACTCGGAGCGGCATGAGCGCACAAGCGAACTCTGGTCACCGCGCCTCTTCCTCACATTATGAAGTTCAAGACGCCTCTCGTCAACGTGAAGGAGGCGACCACCTTACTTCGGTCTGTCTTCGACAGCGTCAAAGGCGATTAACACGTGAGCAAGTCGCACGAATCGGCCAGCAGTACCAGGAAGGCGCGACTCTATACAAGATTGCGGCAGAGTTCTCCATTGACCGAAAGACCGTATCGGCTCACCTCAAAGCTGCCGGAATCAAGATACGACTTCACGCTCCATCGAGCGAGGAGGCAGACAAAATGGTGCGACTCTATCTAGCGGGGCTTTCATGCGCGACAATAGGCGCACAACTTCGATATTCACCGCAGACAGTTCTTCGACGCCTCAAGGACAGAGGAGTCCAAATGAGGGGTGCTCACGAATGGCGACAGCGTCCACAGACTCGGACCAACGGCTAAGAAGACAAGCACAGATTGCTCATGCCCTCTACTGACGTCTCTGGGATCTGACTTCGATTGATTCGAGTCCCGTTCCCCACCTTGAATGTGGCGGACCTAACCACCATCGTTCCCTTTCATCAGACTTGGTTAACACTTCGAAGTCAGTGGCAATGTTCTCAAGGGCAACTTCCGCGTCGTTGGAAGACTCAGGAATCACGTATCTCACGAAACGTGATCCCCCATCTTCTAAAAACTCGATTTCAAGTCCACCGCGATGAATCCTGCGTAGCTTCTTGAACTTGGATTTCAGAGCATCCCATGCGTCAGCCCCTGCCTTGGCAGCGAATCCAGACGTAAACGCGAGACCAACAAACCCCAAGCAGTCGATAATGATGTTCTCAGGTGCTATTCCAAGGCTCTCGTAGATCAGCTGATCAGTTGTCAGCCGCCACGAGTAAGGGACCACTTGACGGTGTCCCCGCCACGAGTAAGGGACCACCTACCAGGTAGTTCCGCCACGAGTAAGGGACCACCTGGGAGGTAGTTCCGCCACGAGTAAGGGACCACCCCTCCGCCACGAGTAAGGGGCTGGACGAGTCCACCAATGTCGACCGGGATTGAACTCGGCTGGACACATCTATCGGCAACGGAAGGTGGGTCCCTTGACATATGTGGAGATAACAATGATCCAAGTACTTGAGGTGCTTCGACGTTGGCTGCGCGGTGATGCGGGAGTACGCATCATCGCCCAAGGCGCCGGCGTCGATCGCAAGACCGCACAGCGCTACATCGATGCGGGCCAAGAGCTCGGCCTTACGCGAAGTGGTGGCGACGGGCAACTCACCGATGAGTTCATCGGACGCGTGCGTGAAGTGGTTCGCCCGTCGCGGGCTGGTGAACACGGCACGTCGTGGGAGCTGCTCGTCACTCACGAAGGCCAGATCAAGCAGTGGGTCGATGACGATCTCACCGTCGCCAAGATCGGTGACCTGCTCACTCGACGCGGCGTGCAGGTCCCCGAGCGCACCCTGCAGCGATTCTGCGCCGAGAAGTTCACCAAGCCCAGGAACAACACGGTGCGCGTCGCCGACGGTGATCCGGGTCAAGAGTTGCAGACCGACTTCGGCCGCATGGGGATGCTGTTCGATCCCCACACC
>JAJYGN010000091.1 GCA_021790675.1 Actinomycetes bacterium | reverse complement strand
CCCGACGAAACTGAGCGCGGCGACGTCGGGGTGGTCGATCAGCGCGTCGACCGCGGTCTTGTCGCCCTGAATCACCGAGAAGACGCCGTCGGGGAGTCCGGCCCTGCGCCACAGCTCGGCCAAGAACAGCGACGCCGACGGGTCCTTCTCGCTCGGCTTGAGGATGAAGGCGTTGCCGCAGGCGATTGCGTTGGCGCACATCCACAACGGCACCATCGCGGGGAAGTTGAAGGGCGTTACCCCGGCGACGACGCCCAGGGCCTGACGGATCGAGTACACGTCTACTCCCGTGGAGACCTGCTCGGAGTAGCCTCCCTTCAGCAGTTGGGGCACGCCAGTGGCGAACTCGATGTTCTCGATGCCGCGGGCCACCTCACCGGCGGCGTCAGCGAGGACCTTGCCGTGCTCGGTCGTGACGATCCGCGCCAGCTCGTCGCGGTGTGACTGCACGAGCTCGCGGAACGCGAACAGGACGGCGCTGCGTCGCGAGAGCGACGAGCGGCGCCACTTCGCCGCCGCCGCCGTGGCCGCTGCGACCGTGGTATCGACCTCGGCGGGCGAGGCCAAATTGACCAGCGCGATTCGTTCGCCCGTCGCCGGGTTGAAGACTGGCGACGTCCGCTCGGACGAGCCGGTGACCGGCTGCCCTCCTATCCAGTGACCAATGTGTGTTTCCATTCGGTCGATAGTACATACGGCCATGGTGACACACAATAGTATCTTTGTATGGTTACAAATAGCGACGTGATCGCCGACCACCTTCTCGAGCGCACCAGCCGAGGGCTCGCGGCCGCGGTGAGCGCGGCCGTGGGTGACGGGTCGCTCGCCGACGGCGCACGGCTGCCGCCGATACGACGACTCGCGAGCGACCTCGAACTGTCGCCGAGTACGGTGAGCGCTGCCTGGCGCCTGCTGGCGACCGCTCGAGTGATTCGTGCGGACGGGCGCCGCGGCACCGTGATCACCGCCCACGCGCAACCCGGACCGGTTCGCTACCGCCGAGCGCTGGAGCACAGCTCGGCATTCAATCTGGACCTCTCCACGGGCATGCCCGACGCGGCCCTGTTGCCGGATCTGGGAGCAGCGCTCAGCAGACTTCACCGGGCCGGCGTGTCAGGTAGCTACCTTGACGACCCGATCGTTCCGGGACTTGTGGAGAGCCTCGCGCAGGACTGGCCCTACGAAACCGATGAGTTCATGATTGTTGATGGAGCAATGGACGCCCTCGATCAAGTGTCATCCCACCTCCTCCGCTACGGCGATGGGGTGATCGTCGAGAATCCGAGCTTCCCTCCGCTCCTTGACCTTCTCGATGCACTCGGAGTACGTCACGCTGGGGTCGACGTGGACGAGGAGGGGATGATGCCTTCTCAGTTCGCCGAGGCACTGGATCAGCACCCGCGCGCAGTGTTCCTCCAGCCTCGTGCCCACAATCCAACGGGGGTGTCGATGAGCAGCGAACGCGCCCAGGAGCTCGCACGGCTCGTGGCGCCGCATCCGATCTTCGTGATCGAGGACGACTCAGCCGGCAGTGTGGCCGCGGCCCGTCCCGTCAGTCTCGGTCGATGGATTCCTTCGCGAACGGTGCACGTGCGGAGCTTCTCAAAGTCGTACGGGCCAGACCTTCGCCTGGCGGCGATGAGCGGGCCCCGCGAGCTCGTGGATGCGTTACGTGAGCGCCGCCTCCTGGGCCAGGGCTGGACCAGTCGCCTTCTTCAGGCGGTACTAATCGATCTCTTGACGCAGCCCGCGACTCGTCGCCAGGTCGCACGAGCTCGTGGCGCCTACGCTTCGCGCCGGCGCAAGTTGCGGGCAGCGCTCGAACGCGAGGGCGTGTCAATCATGGGTGATGACGGTCTCAACATCTGGCTGCCGGTTCGTGACGAGACTTCGGCACTGATCGCGCTCGCGAGCCGTGGTATCGGCGCGGCCGCAGGGTCGCCCTTCTTGACGAAGCGAGAGAGTGCGTCGCATATTCGCGTCACCGCGGGCTTGGTCGAGCGCGACTTCGCCAGGGTTGGCCACGAACTGGCGATCGCGGCGACGTTGCGGCCCCACGCCGGTCCGCGCTAACTCGCCGTGGGCGTGACCTCGTCACTGCGACGTACGGCCCTGACCTACGCGCGAGCGGTCGGGTAGACGTCGAAATACGCTGGAATGTTCAGGGCAGTGGTGGCCGACAGCGTCGCGTGTACCACGGCCCGCGTCACCGCGTTGGCACCCGCCGCCATCACGATATCGAGGTGTTCGGGCCGTGACGATGCTGTGGTGATGACTCCGTCGCCCGGGCCTTCCGGCAACGTGACGGTTCCGGTGGCGAGGCTGAAAACGACATCGCCGTCGGTCAGGCAGTGCACGGGGGTGATGGCTCGAGCGAGGCCGTCATGAGCCGCCATCGCGACTCGGCAGGATTCGGACTTGGTGAGCGAGGCGTCAGTGGCGACGACGACCAGCACCGTGTTGCGCGCGCGCGGTCCGCTCAGCCACTCGCGAGCAGAGGAGGCGTTCTGTGGGCTTGGGGTGATGACGTGATCGAACTCTCGTTCGAACCCGTAGCGCCGACCGTAGAGTTCGCCAGTTCGCGGATCCACGACGTTACCGCCAGAGTTCAACGCAACGAGAGCGGCGACTGTGACGCCGTTCTCGAGCACGACGCTGGCCGATCCAATGCCGCCCTTGAGACCTCCCGCCCGCGCGCCAGTCCCCGCGCCCACGGTACCCTGCACGACATCCGCAGTGGCCGCCTCGAGGGCAGCGCGGCCGAAGGACGCATCAGGGCGATTGGTGTACGCACCGCCGCCTATGATGTCGAAGAGACACGCTGCGGGCACGATGGGCACGACTTGGTTCTCATCCGAGCCCACCTGCAGGCCGGTGTGTCGTCCTTCGAGGAGTTGCATGACGCCATCTGCCGCAGCCAGGCCGTAGCTGCTTCCTCCCGATAGGCAGACCGCATTTACCGAGGTTACGAGTGTGGTCGGTCCTAGGGCGTCTGTCTCGCGCGTAGAGGGACCTCCGCCGCGCACATCGACGCCCCCTATCGTACCGGGGGGCGGAACCACGACTGTTGTACCGCTCAACCAGCCGTCGCCGATTTTCTGGAAGTGACCGACGCGGATTCCCTCCACATCAGTCAAATTATTTTTGGGGCCTTGGACACCGATGCTACTGATCTCGATGATGGGCACAGCTGCTCCTCTATCCGTACCTCAGGCTGAAGTGCCGCTCGACTGGTCGACTTGGTACATCGCGAAACTAACTCGCCGACTGTGATGGCGTGACTATCAGTCCAGTCATCAGGAGATACGTACCCGCTGTCCCGAGATGCTGACGGCGTGGGTCCTTGGAGCCGAGTGGTCGCGCAGAACTGGCCTCGCTACCTCAATTGGAGAGCGAACTACGAATTGGAATTGTTGTACCCTGTATTTTGGATGAGAGGTCGGGGGTCTGAAGTTGTCGTTGCAATGGTCCTGTCTTCGAGCGATGAGAGTTGGGCGTTGATGATCGAGGGGGGGCATTGACGAACGTTGAAAGCGGAAGGCCGCCGGCGACGCGTTGGGAGCGGCGTTCCCGACTTGCCGACGATGTCGCGGATGAGTTGCGCGCACGGATCTACGACGGCCAGTACAGCGCGGGAACCGTCATCCATCAGGAGAACCTTTCCCTCGAACTCGGCATCAGTCGAACTCCGTTGCGCGAGGCGATTCGCATGCTTGAGCAGGAGGGGCTGCTTGTGGCGGAGCCCGGACGTGCGGCGCGAGTGGTGTCAAGCAGTCGCAAGACCCTGTTGGATGCGTACGAGTTTCGTTCCGTGATCGACGGGCTCGCGGCGCGTTTAGCCTCGAAAGAAATGACGTCGGCTCAAATTGATGAGCTGGAGGTGGTCATGACTCAACAAGTGGCGTCTCTGGATCCGTGGGTGCCTGCGGAGTATACGCGCCTGAACATCCGTTTCCACGAACTCATTATTCAATCCACGGGGAACCAATTTCTCATTGGCGAGTTAGTCATCCTTCGTATGACTGCGCAGATCTTCAATCCAGCCGTTGGCGTCTCGAAGTCCGTCGCCGACAACGCTGTTCGACAGCATCGTCAGGTGCTCGATGCGATTAAGGACCGTGACCCGATTCGTGCCGAGTTACTTGCTCGCGGCCACATCGAGACCACTATCGCACGGTTGCGCGAACAGGGCGAGCATGGATGACCGGGGGAGTTCTCAGAGGGCAATTTTCATGGTGAAGCGGCTGCCATCGCGGCGCGCGGCTGGAGAAGGCCCCCGATTGTCGATGCTCACGCTTGCGAATGTTGTTGTCGGCCCCTTGGCGCTCAACGGTGACAACTCATGCTGAGAGGAACGTCGCGCGCGTTGTCGGAGAGGGAGGGGAGATGACATTGGAACTCGGTGGCGAGGCGGCAGGGGACGTCGATATTCGCGTCGATGATCGTGGGGCTCTCGACTTCGCTGTGCAGCTTGTGAAGACTCGTAGCGTCGATGAGCCCGGAGTGAGCGATGAGCGTGAAGCGACCGGGCTGGTTTTGGCCAAGATGCGAGAGTGGGGATGGAGCCCTACGCTTGTGGAAGTGGTGCCGGGGCGTTCCAACATCGTCGTCGACGTCCCAGGAGGTGGCCCATCGGGCCCGATTCTCGCTTTCGAGGGCCATCTTGACGTGGTGACCGAGGGCGACCCCAGCGAGTGGAGCCAAGCTCCCTTTGGCGGTGCGGTCGTTGATGGCCGGCTGTACGGTCGCGGCGCAGCCGATATGAAGGCCGGCGTCGTGTCAATGCTCTACGGTGTGCGCGCGCTGCAGGAAGCCGGCCCGTTTCCTGGAACGATCCGAATCCTTGCTCTAGTGGACGAGGAGGGAATGATGCTCGGCGCGAAGCACGCCGTGAGTTCGGGCGCCCTCAATGGTGTTTCGGGCGTTATCATCTGTGAGCCAGAGGGCGACGAGATCTGCCCCGTGTCGAAGGGTGCGATCCGGTTACGGATTGACTTCACTGGCCGGATGACCCACGGCGCGATGCCGGAGTTGGGCCGTAACCCGTTGCCGACGCTCGGACGTGTTCTAGGCGTGCTCGAGGATATCCAGCATGACCTCCAGTCTCGCTTTGGCACCCACCCTCATCTAGGAACAACGTACGTCACCCCGACGGTGATCGTCGCCGGCACGCCGGCCCAGATGAACACTGTTCCGGCGAGTGGTTCCCTCTGGGTGGATATTCGCTCGGTGCCGGGGGTGGACCACGATGAACTTATCGAGCGAATTCGCGCTGAGGCCATCGAAACGGGGGTGGTTGACGGAATTGCCGTCGACGTCACCGTCATCGACAATCGGCCACCAGTTGACACCTCTGTGGATGAGGCGGTGGTGAGGTGCCTCGTGGACGCGCACTCCAGAGTGACCGGGTCACCGCCCGTCTTTGGGGGAGTTCCGGGTACGACGGACGGGACGATCTTCACGCGTGATGCCTTCATTCCTACGGTCGTCTACGGTCCGGGTGGGAAGTGGATCGCCCATCAGGTGGACGAGTTCGTCGAGGTGGAGGCAATCAGTCGGTATGCCCTGGTATACGCACTCGCGGCCCGTTCCTTTCTGGCGGGCGCCTGTTAGCTCGATGGGTCCCCGCACCGTAGCGTTTTGAAATTACCTCTGGTTGATGGTACCTTGGATTCGAAATATTGGATACATTGAACTCGAACGTTGGCTGTTGGCGTTTCGTTGAACCCGAGGAAGGAGAGGGGATGCTCCGTGCGAGGTTGTCGCGACGTCTTGGGTATCTCTCGTTCAGGTGGTGGTGGTGACGCCCGCTGAAGCGTCGCGCAGGCATCGTGTCCAGGACGACACCTCGCCAAGTGCGGTGTCGCGTCATTCGTACAGGCTTGCGGCCATCGGCGGCGACGGCATTGGACCTGAGGTTCTCAACGAGGCTCTGCGCTGCCTCGATGATCTCGGTGAACTGTTCGGATTTGACGTACGGACGTCGAAGTTCGATTTGGGCGCGGAGCACTATCTTCGCACCGGCGAGTTGATCACTGATGAGGTCATTGAAGAGTTGGCGCGTCATGACGCCATCTTGATTGGTGCAGTGGGCGATCCGCGAGTCGAGTCGGGTGTGCTGGAGAGGGGCCTCATCCTGCGAATTCGTACTGAGTTCAATCAGTCAGTCAACGTGCGACCTGCGCAGTTGTTCAGCGGGGTCGACTCGATCGTCAAGAACGTGACACCCGAGCGTTGCGATCTCGTGATCGTTCGCGAGAATACCGAAGGGCTCTACGCTAGCGGCGGCATCTACTCGCACGAGGGGACACCGTGGGCCACCGCGCTGGAACTCTCGCTGAACACCAAGCCCGCGATTGTGGCGGCGGTGGAGTTCGCCTTTCAGCTGGCCCGGTTACGCCGTCAGCATGTGACACTGTGTCACAAGACCAACATTCTGATCGAGGCGGGTCGTCTTTGGAGCGATACCGTAAATGAGATAGGTGAGCGCTACCCCGACGTGCGCCACGACTACGTCCACGCGGATGCGTGTTCGGTCCATCTGCTGGAGCGCCCCGAGATGTTTGACGTCATCGTGACCGACAATCTGTTCGGGGACCTGCTCAGCGATTTGGCTGCAGTGATCCAGGGGGGTATTGGCTTGGCACCGAGCGCCAACTTGAATCTCAACGGGACCGCCCCGAGCATGTTCGAGCCGATTCATGGCTCAGCTCCGGACATCGCGGGAACGGGAGGAGCCAACCCCGCGGGTGCGATCTTCGCTGCGGCTATGTGCCTCAGTCATCTGGGGGAGCGTGAGGCAGCGCGCACGCTCGAAGCGGCGACCATTCACGTCCTCCAAGGGCTTCCCGCCATGCGTGGTCCGCAGATGGGCTGTACAACCGGCGAGATTGGCAAACGAGTACGTGATGAAGTGGTCATGCTCGCGCGCGAGGGCGGGGTTGCAGAAGAGGGGGGCGCTCCAGGGACTTTTCGTAGTCGGACGGATGTGGGGAGCGAAAGGGGCTGACAGTCATGGCGAAGCAAGAGCACTCGATGAGGTCGATCTTCGATCTCGAGGGAAGGCGGACACTGGTCATTGGTGCTGGTGGCGGCATTGGCGCGGTGCTCGCCCAGGGCCTAAGTGACTTTGGGGCGTACGTGTACTGCGCCGATGTGGACGGCTCGGCGGCGACGGTCACCGCAGAATCGGTCACGCGGGCGGGCGGCGCTTCGGAGGCGATGCGCCTCGATGTCACTGACCCCGATGATGTTGGTGCTGCGGCGAACGCTCTCGGTGATCTTGACGTGGTCGTTCTCACGGCGGCGATGAACATCCGAAAGCGGCTGGCCGATCTCACTCTGGATGAGTTTCGCCGAGTGCAGCGCCTCAATCTGGAGGGATCATTCCTGGTCATTCGTGAGTTCGGCGCTCGTATGGCCGAGCGGAGGGCGGGCAGCATCATCGTCTACTCGAGTATTCGAGCGCAAGTGGTGGAGCCCGGCCAGGGGGTCTACGCCGCAACCAAAGCGGGTGTGCTGCAACTGGTGCGCACGGCCGCTGCGGAACTCGGACCGTTCGGGGTGCGGGTAAACACTATCGCACCCGGAGTCGTAGACACGCCATTGACGGCCTCGATCAAGGCCGATGCGGAGTGGTACGCGGCCTATGCCAACAAGTCGGTTTTAGGCCGGTGGGCTCGTCCGGAGGAGTTGGTGGGTGCCACGGTCTTTCTGGCGTCCGATGCGAGTTCGTACGTTACCGGGGCCTATTTGACGGTCGACGGGGGATGGCTCGCGGCAGACGGTCGCTACGCCCCACGACTATAGAACTGTAGAGAGGCGGAGATCATGGCTGAGTCCAGTGCGAGTATACTTGAGGCTGTCGATCCGGCTACTGAGCAGGTATTCGCGACGCTGCCCGTTTCGTCCCTCGCAGACGTGACGAACGTGGTTGAGCGAGCTCGTCGTGCTTTCGAGACCAACGCTCAGTGGAGGTCTCCATCCGTTCGCGCGAACGCGCTCTATGAGATGGCTCGACTCTTGCGTGAGAACGCGGAGGAGCTGGCACTGATGGAGTGCCGCGATACGGGTAAGCCCCTCGCCCAAGGTCACGATGACGTGATGATGGCTGCGTCCTACTTCACTTACTACGCGGGTTGGGCTGACAAGTTTGGCGGACGCTCGATTCCCTTAGGTGGCGAGTTCGTTGACTACACGGTGCGTGAGCCGTGGGGGGTTTGCGCCCAGATAATCCCTTGGAACTACCCACTGCAGGTCACCGCACGTTGTGCGGCACCCGCGATGGCGGTGGGCAACGCCGTGGTCCTCAAGCCGTCGGAGCAGGCGTCGGTGACACCGTACCGACTCGCGGAACTGTATCGGGAGGCTGGCTTGCCCGAAGGACTGTTCAACGTCGTAGTTGGTGCAGGGGACGTTGGAGCGGCGTTGGTCGGAGACTCGGGTATCGATCACGTCACCTTCGTGGGCTCCGCTGCCGTCGGCCAACGCGTCGCGCAACAGTGCCTGGAACGCTTTATCCCGGTTGAACTGGAGATGGGCGGGAAGTCACCCACGATCGTCTTCGAGGACGCGGATCTTGATAGCGCGGTTCCCGTCATCGTGCGAGCGCTCATACAAAATGCGGGTCAGAGTTGTTCAGCTGGCTCTAGGGCGATCATCGCGTCCGCGATCTATGACGAGGTGATCGGTCGCATCACGCGGGCCTTCGGTGCGCTCAGCATTGGTCCAGGTGAATCCGACTTCGACCTCGGCCCGCTCGTCTCGGCCCGTCAACTGGATCACTCGTATGGCATGGTGGCCCGTGCTCGGGAGAGCGGCGCGCGCGTCGTGTGTGGTGGGGAACGCCCGGCGAGTCTATCGAGTGGTTGGTACCTCGAACCAACGCTGGTCGACAATGTTGCCGTAGACGCGGAGATATTCCAGGAGGAGGTCTTCGGACCCGTACTTGTCGCCTCGCGTTTCGAGAGTGACGAGGAAGCTGTGCACATCGCGAACAACTCGAAGTACGGTCTCGTCGCCGGTGTCTGGACACGAGATCTGCGTCGTGCCCACGCCGTGGCGAACCGTCTCGAGGTCGGTCAAGTCTTTGTCAACAGTTACGGTGTAGGGGGCGGAGTGGCGATTCCTTTTGGCGGGCTCAAGCGCAGTGGGCACGCGAGAGGAAAGTCGGAGGAAGCGCTGTTGGCCTACAGTCGGGTGAAGAACATCTGTATCGCGCTGTGACGAGTTGGGTAGCGCGACGGCGGCGATTGACGCTTCATAAGGATGAGTCGCCGGGAGGACAGTGGTGACGCCAACGGGGTCAAGGGAAGGCGAGGGTGCCGCGGGTCAACCAGCGTCTCCTCGCCTGACGATGCCAGGTCCTGTCTTTCGACCGGGGGACCAACCTAACTTCAGTGGCTTCGATACTTTCTCGCCGGGCACGTTTCGAAAGCCGGCGTTGCACGAGCCAGCGCAGTCGATGCCAGAGTTCGCCACCGGGCTAATCCGTGTTCTCGACGATGAGGGTCGGGCGGCAGGCCCATGGGACCCAGGTCTGGACGCGGAGACCCTTCGCACGGGTTTGCGCACGATGATGCTCACCCGAGAGTTCGATCGGCAAATGATGATCGATCAGCGTCAGTCCAAGGCCTCGTTCTATATGCAGAGCACGGGTGAGGAGGCGATCGCGTGCGCCTTTCACTCAGCCTTGCGCGAAGGCGACATGAACTTCCCCACCTACCGTCAGCAGGGCCTACTGGTGGCGGCGGGATACCCACTCGAGTTGATGATGTCCCAGGTCTACTCGAACTCGAGGGATCCTCTGCGGGGGCGCCAGATGCCGGTCTTCTATTCGTCTCGCGAGTATGGATTCTTCTCCATCTCAGGGAATCTCGCGACGCAGTTCGTCCAGGGTGTGGGGTGGGCCATGGCCTGCGCACTGAAGGGAACGTCAAGCATTGCGGCGTCGTGGATCGGTGACGGCGCGAGCAATGAGACTGACTTCTTTTCTGCGCTCGTGATGGCCTCGACCTATCGAGCCCCGGTCATCCTCAACATCGTGAACAATCAATGGGCGATCTCGACGAGCGAGTCCGTGGCACGAGGGCTCGCGCCTAGTTTTGCCATCCGAGGTCATGGCTTCGGTATCGCCTCGTTACGAGTTGACGGCAATGATTTTCTCGCAGTGCATAGCGTGGCAGCGTGGGCAGCCGAGCGCGCGCGCGCCAATATGGGCCCGACGCTAATCGAGTGGGTGACGTATCGCGCAGCAGCGCACTCGTCATCGGATGATCCCTCAGGTTATCGACCGGCCGACGAGGCCCAAGCGTGGCCGTTGGGTGATCCCATCGAGCGGTTGACGACACATCTACTACGCACGGGAGTCCTGGACGAGTCTGATGTTGCCGCGCTGCGTGTGGACGTCGTGGACGAAGTACGGGTCGCGCAGATCGAGGCGCAGTCGCACGGGACGCTGAAACAAGGACCCGTTCCCTCGCCTCGGGAGATCTTCGAGGATGTGTTCAAGAGCATGCCTGAGTCGTTGGCGAGCCAGGAGCGAGAGGCCGGATACTGATCGTGGCGCGGATGTCGATGGTGCAGGCTATTCGAGACGCACATGCGGTAGCGATGGAACGTGACGAGTCGGTGGTCGTCTTCGGGGAGGACGTCGGCTACTTCGGTGGCGTCTTCCGGTGTACGCAAGGTCTGCAGCAGCGCTTCGGTGAGAGCAGGTGCTTCGATGCCCCGATTACCGAGTCGGGGATCGTTGGCGCGGCGGTGGGAATGGCGGCATACGGCCTTCGGCCGTGTGTCGAGATTCAGTTCGCAGACTATATGTATCCGGCGTACGACCAAATCGTCTCGGAAGCTGCTCGGCTGCGGTACCGGTCCGCTGGCGATTTCAGTGCGCCGCTGACGATTCGAATGCCAGTTGGAGGGGGGATCTTTGGAGGGCAGACGCACTCACAGAGTCCCGAGGCACTGTTCACTCACGTGGCGGGCCTCACGACGGTCATACCATCGAACCCCTACGACGCCAAAGGCCTCTTGATCGCCGCGATTGAAGACGACGATCCGGTCATCTTTCTTGAGCCCAAGCGTCTCTACAACGGCCCCTTCGATGGTCACCACGATCGCAACCTCACACCGTGGTCGCGTCATGATCTCTCCGAAGTCCCCGAGGGCTACTACACCGTGCCCCTCGGGACAGCAGCGCGACGTCGCTCCGGGTCGGACGTGACGGTCCTTGCGTACGGGACGATGGTGCACGTGGCTCTCGCCGCCGTGGCGGATACCGGTGTGGACGCCGAGGTGATTGACCTGCGCACCCTGGTCCCACTGGACCTCACGACGATCATCGACTCGGTGTCGAAGACGGGACGATGCGTGGTGGTGCATGAAGCGACCTTGACGTCGGGCTTTGGCGCGGAACTGGCCGCTCTCGTTCAGCAGCATGCGTTCTACTACCTTGCGGCCCCGGTCGAACGGGTGACCGGATACGACACGCCGTATCCGCACAGCCAGGAGTGGGCGTACTTTCCGGGTCCCGAGCGCGTTGGCAAGGCGTTGATTCGAGTTTTGGAAACGTAGAGCACTCGTGGGCCGAGAGTCAGAGGAATGGTCACGGTCCTCGACACTCGCCCGAGGGTTTTGCGGTCTGCGACGAGGCCTCGGTGTCGAGTCATTTCGAGATGGTGCACCGCGGACCAGTGTCGCGGAGGATTGCGCATTCAGCCTCGGTTGACAGGGTGGGGGCGGCGTGGTATACCGGACTCGAAATATTGGATACACGGGCGCTCCTAGTGGCCAACCTAGGATTCATACGGCAGCAGGGCGCTTCGTGAGTTAGGGGGACAGTGAAAAATCGTCATGGAGTGCGTAGACGGCTCGCCGTGGTGTCAGTGCCGATGGCGTTCGCGCTGGCGGCGCTCGGCTCGGTGGTCGGTGGTTCGCAGCCGTCCGGTGCGGCATCGTCGGGGGGGACGCTGGTAATTGGTTCGGCAGTGGCGCCGCCCTCCCTGGACCCCACGTCGAACGCGTCTGCCGCGATCGATGAGGTATTCGACTACAACGTGTACCAGCATCTCGTGGAGTTGGATCCGAAGGGGGCCGTCATCCCCGTGCTGGCCACGAGTTACAAGGTGTCCAGCGACGGACTGCAGTACACGTTTACGATTCGCCAGGGTGTCAGCTTCTCCAACGGGGATCCGATGACGGCGGCGGACGTGGTGTACAGCCTCAATCGTGCGGTGAACCCGAAGTCGGGCTACCCCTACCAGTCGCTGGTCGCGGACGTCAGTTCCGTGACCTCGCCCGATCCGTCGACTGTGGTGGTTACTCTGACTCACCCGGATAATCAGTTCCTCTACAACTTGGCGGCGTACAGCAACGGTATGGTCCTCGACCCCGCTGCAGTGGCCAGCATTGCGACGAACCCTGTTGGAACTGGTCCGTATATGTACCAGTCGCAGATTTCGAACTACGACGTGGTACTGGTCGCGAACCCGAAGTACTGGGGACCCAAGCCGGGGATGTCGACGGTCACGTTTCGGTACTTCTCAAGCCCGACCACGATGGATAGCGCGCTGCAGAGCGGGCAGATTCAGGTGATCGACAACCTTGATAACTCCCAGGACGTGAGCCAGTTCAAGAACAACAGTTCCTTCAAGGTCATTCATGGACCAACCGAGGGGAAGATCGACCTGACTCTGAACAACACGGCGGGTCCACTCAAGAAGTTGAAGGTTCGCCAGGCCGTGACCTACGCACTGGATAAGAATGCAATCCTCAAGACGGCGGGGGCCGGCTACGGTACCGTGATCGGCAGCGACCAGGTTCCGGGAGACCCGTGGTACACGCCTAGCGTCAACAACGCGTATCGCTACAATCCGAAGAAGGCCCGAGAGTTGCTTGCTCAAGCCGGCTATCGGCACGGGTTCTCGATGACCTTGACTCTGCCTCCGTATGGATACGCGACGACAGCGGGGCCGCTCATTCAGGCCGAATTGGCCGCAGTCGGCATCAAGGTCACGATCAAGAACATCGCTTGGGCGCTGTGGATCTCGAAGGTGTTCACCGATCACAACTATCAGATGACGATCATCGACCAGGTTGAGGCCCGTGACATCGCCGAGTACGGAGACTGCTCGTACTACTTCAACTACGCCGGCTGCAAGCAAGTAAATGCGATGGTGAACGCCGCGACCGCCGCGACGACGACCAGCGGGGAGATCGCTAAGTTTCGTGCGGTTGTTCGCAAGATCAGTGCTGACGCGGCGAATGGCTGGCTCTACAACCCTGATCAGTTGACGGTTGCGCAAAAGAACATCGTGGGCCTTCCGGGCAGCGGCTTGACTGAGTCCTTCAATCTCAGTTACGTCTCGTATGGCGGTCCGTTGTCCAAGCAGGTCATGGCCGAGGGCTTTGCCTCCTGATGCACCGTGATGTCGCAGGGCAGTTCCAGGGCGCCAGCACCCTTAGTGGTGCTGGCGCCCTGATGAGTGCGCTCAGACGTTGATGGACGCGGCGGTACGACTGGGGCGTGCTCTGATGCCGCTCCTTCGTCGCGTTGGTACTATCGCGGTGGCGCTTTGGGGTGCCTCCGTCCTTGTCTTCGTAGTTCTCAATGTTCTGCCCGGTTCGCCAGCGCAGGTGATCCTCGGTACCCAAGCAACGCCGCAAGCGGTGCGACAACTCACCATCCAACTCGGACTCAACAAGCCTTTGCTGCGCCAGTACTTGGACTGGGTCGGTGGGCTGCTTCATGGCAGTTTGGGTGTGTCGTACATCTCGCATCTCAGCATTGGAGCGCAGATCGCTCAGGCGCTGTCGGTGACGGGCCCTCTCGTGCTGTTCGCCCTGATTATCGGGCTGGTGATCGGGCTGCCGCTCGGCTTTCTGGGCGCCCTGCGTAACGGTCGGGTCTCGGGGTCTCTCATTGGGAGTCTGAGCCAGATAGGCATGGCCGTACCGACAGTGGTGGCCGGGCTCCTACTTGTCATCATCCTGACGGTCAAGCTTCACGTTTTTCCTACGAGCGGCTTTCCCGGATGGTCGGACCCGCTTCAGGCACTGCGAGCCTTGGTGTTGCCGGCCTTCTCCCTAGGCCTAGTGGAGGGTGCGATTCTCAGTCGTTATGTCCGTGCTTCGGTCCTCGAGCAACTGCGCTCGGACTACTTGCGTACCGCCCGCTCCAAGGGACTGCGGGTCGGTCAGGCACTTCGTCGCCACGGTATCCGTAACGCCGCTATTCCACTGGTTACGGTCGTTGGGCTGGAGTTGGCGAGCCTGATTGTGGGGGCGATCGTGGTCGAGAACGTCTTCGCGTTGCCCGGTTTAGGCCTGCTGCTCCTTGACTCGGTGAACAATCGTGATCTCATCACCGTCCAGGACATCGCCATGCTCGTCGCCAGTGCGGTACTGGTTATCAATCTTGTGGTGGATCTGTCCTATCGTCTCCTTGATCCTCGGCTGAAGGGTCTGTCGTGATGGGGATAGGCATGCCGCCACTCGACCAGCCCACTACGACCGGAGACAACGAACCGTACGTGTTCGAGGTCGCGCGAGGGAGAGGTTGGCGTCGGTGGCTGCATAACCCGAGCGCGCTGATCGGAAGCATCATCGTCGTGCTGGTGGTCGCCTCCGCCTTGGTCTCGCTTGTCTGGACTCCCTATAGCCCGCTTGCCGTCGACCCGTCCCATGCGCTGAGTGGTCCGAGCCTTCGGCACCTGCTCGGCACTGACGAATATGGCCGTGATGTCTTCAGCCGCCTCATGGCGAGCTCCCAGGTGGCGCTCTTCGTCGGCGTCCTCTCGGTCTTGATTGCCACGGCAGTCGGCATACCCGCGGGTTTGCTCGCGGCCGAACGGCGAGGCGCTACCGGCCAGGTCGTCCTCCGTCTGGCTGACATTCTGTACGGTTTCCCGGCGCTACTCGCCGCAGTGGTGCTAGCCGCCGCGTTCGGGGCTTCCAAATCGACAGTGGTGTTGGCGATCGGCATCTCGTATATTCCGGTCTTCGTGCGAGTGACTCGTAGCAACGCCCTGGTCGTGCTCAACTCGGAGTACGTGCTCGCCGCCCGCGCGTACGGTCGACGACCTCTTGCGATCATGCGCCGGCACGTCATTCCCAACATCATGACGACGATTATCGCGCAGATGAGCCTCTTGTTCTCGCTCGCCGTTCTCGCCGAGACCGCACTGGACTTCTTGGGACTAGGAACCGCCCCACCGGCCGCCTCGTGGGGAACGATGCTGCAATCGAGTCAGAACTACCTTGGGAACGACCCGCTGCTCACGGTGTGGCCAAGCGTGGCCATCGTCCTGTGCGTCCTGGGCTTCAGTTTGTTTGGCGACGGTATCAGTGAGTTGCGCGACGTGCGGGGCCATCGCTGATGCCATTGCTTCGGGTTCGAGACTTGTCCGTCACCAGTGGCTCTCTGACACTGGTCAACGGCGTGAACCTCGAGGTGAACGCTGGTGAGCGTGTGGGATTGATCGGCGAGTCCGGTTCGGGGAAGTCATTGACCGCACTCGCCATTGCGGGCCTCTTGGGCGAGGGATTGCGCGCTAGCGGTGAGGTCAGTCTGGACGGCGAAGACCTCGTGGCCGCGACGGAGCGTCGACGCTGCGAGGTGCGTGGTAGCCGGATCGCAATGGTCTTCCAAGAGCCTATGAGTGCGCTCAACCCGACTCGGCGGATTGGCGATCAGGTGGGAGAGACGCTGCGCATCCATCAGGGGCTCTCGCGGCGCTCTGCGGAGAAAGCTGCCGTTGACCTCTTGCGACGGGTGGAATTCGCTGACCCCGAGCGCTACGTGAGGATGTACCCGCACGAGCTTTCGGGCGGCCAACGTCAGCGTGTCATGATCGCGAGTGCTATCTCGTGTGATCCCGAGGTGATCCTGGCTGACGAGCCGACCACGGCTCTTGACGTCACGGTGCAGCGCCGTGTCCTCGATCTACTGGATCGTCTCGTCGACGAGTCGGGGTGCGCTCTCCTCCTGATTGCGCATGACCTTGCTGTCGTCAGCGAGGTGTGTGACCGGGTGGTCACCATGTACGGTGGCCGCGTCGTCGAGTCGGGCTCGGTGGCTCAGATCATCGACGATCCTCATCACCCTTACACCAAGGCGCTTCTCGCGACGTCGAAGGCGCTCTCCGTCGCTGAGACGTCTTTGGGAACGAGCCTTCCATCGATTCCAGGGACCGTACCCAATGCCGGCCAGTTTCCGAGAGGCTGTCCCTTCCGTGATCGCTGTGATCGACGAGTCGAGGCGTGTGTCGAGGTGCCGCCGACGCTGGTTCGCGACACGCGGACACTCGCTTGCTGGAATCCGGTGGTCGACGATGAGCCCGTTCTTGAGGAGGCGCCGTGAGCGAGGGTTCCACCATCTTCGACGTTCAACGAGTTTCGAAAGTCTATCACACGCGGTCGCGTCACGCTCATGCGGTAACGGCGCTCAACGACGTTACTTTTAGCGTCGGCGAGGGCGATTCGATGGCGATCGTTGGCGAGTCCGGTTCAGGCAAGTCCACGCTGTCGCGCTTGTTGTTGGCGCTGGAGGCACCGACCTCGGGCACCGTGAGCTACCGCGGTCAGGTCATCAGTGGGCGCGATGAGCGAGAGCTCCGTGACTTTCGCCGGCGGGTGCAGATTGTCTTCCAGGATCCCATGTCGTCGCTGGATCCGCATATGAAGGTCCACGACCTCCTCGCGGAGCCCTTGAGGGCATTGAAAATCGAGGCTGACGAGGGAGAACGCGTACGCGAACTTCTGACATCCGTGGAGATGCCGGTGTCATCCGCAAATCGCTACGCTCACCAATTCTCGGGTGGGCAGCGTCAGCGTATCGCCATTGCCCGTGCGCTCGGCCCCTCTCCTGAAGTGCTGATCGCGGATGAACCCGTGAGCGCGCTCGACGTGTCAGTACGAGCGCAGATACTGAACTTGCTCACCGAACTAGTCCACGATTTCAACCTGACGCTGGTTTTCATCTCGCACGACATGGCTGTGGTACGTCATCTGTGCATGTCCATCGTTGTCCTTTATCGGGGGAACCTGATCGAGATGGGCAAGACCGAAGAACTGTTTGCGTCACCACGCGAGGACTACACGAAGGAGTTGCTGGCGGCGGCGCCACGGATTCGCGCGGTGCGGGCGACGCGGGGTGTGCCGGGTCGCGAAGCGTAATGTCGAGTTACGTGGTGGGTACTTTCTGGTACCAGGCCGACCCAATCGCAGCAGTGCCTGTCGGGGCGCAGCGGAAGGCCACGCGTGGCACGTGAGCCCTCTGGCCCGCGCCGCGCCGATAGCGCGTCGCAGTGTGGACGACGTTGGCGCTACTGGCTTGACAACCAGTAGGTCCAGGTGGACAACGCTTTGATACCCTCGCTCAGCTTTTCCGGAACTTCGGACCTCAGCGTGGTGTGATCGTCGCGAGCAAAAGCCAATCTGGCTTTCCGGCCCAGAGCAGGGCGCGGATTCGGTAGTTCTTGAAAGAGCGGAATCCGAACACCACTCTTCACACGCTTGGCGAGATTGTTCATGGACTCGGTCGGCCCGTTCGCGATGTGAAGGGTGTGCCACGCGGTGATCTGGTCGCGCCAACGCTTCAGCGTGCGACCCAGTGAACGGACCTCAATCGGCCAGGTGTCGTCGGCCATGTCGCAGATCAACTCGTCGATCAACAGAGCCGCGAGTTCGTAGATGGGCACGTCGTAGAGCTCGCGGGTCGCCTCTTTCGCGGTCCACGTCGCCTACACGTGGCCGTAACGGTCACCGACCTTGAGTCGACCGAGCAGCTTCTCTTTGCCGTCCACGTCAAGACGCTCGGCGGCCATCGTCAGCATCCGTCGCACCTTGTAGAGGGGATTGGCCTTGCGGCCGCGGTGACCGAGTGCTTCGTTCTGCACCCGTCGGCGGCTCGGCGTGCGACGAACTCGAGCCGGCGACGGTCGAGCGGATTCGCATCACTCGGATCGAGGACCCTCGCCTCGCGCGAGCAGAGTGATCAGCACCTGGCCCACGTCGCCTCGGGGCGGCAGGACCCGGCGACGTTGCCGACGGTCTCCGCGTGGGGGCGTAGGACGTGAGGTCGCGCCGCCGGGTCGTCGGCGTCGGCGATCGGGAGGTCGGTGAGGAGTGTACCTCGCGGTGCTCCCGGAGCGCTGCGTTCGGGCGTCGGGTGGCAGGCACGGCACGGCACGTGCGGTTGTCGCCCGTGCTCGTGACCGGAGTCGCTGTCGAGCAGGGGCGATGGCAGGGCCAGACCGACGGTACCGGGTCTGGGACCTTTTCCGGGGCGTTCACCCTCGTCGGACGTGCCGTCGCGAAAGTGTTGCGAACCTCGCCGTCGTACCCGCGTTCGTGAATAAATTCGTCCCCACCGCGACGCGGAGAATCGGCACCTCGTTCGTCGTGCTCGCTGACGGCGTTAGCTGCAAGTATGAGCTGATGGACGAACTCCGAGAGGTCGCCGTCAGAACTGCGCTCTTCGCCTATCTGGATGAACTCACCTCGCTCTCGTACGACGGGACCCTGCGATGGGATCAGACCGCGTCATTCGAGTTCACTAACGAGGTCATCGCAATCCGCCAGACTCGGGGTCGGGGGATCAACAAGCCAGCGACGTTGGGTGCCGCACTCTCGATCACCACCGCCTTCACGCCGTTTCATCGTCAGCCACCGTACGACGACCTCCAGGGACCGGACGGCTATCCTCGCTACAAGTACGAGGGGACCGATCCGAACTTCTTCACCAACCGAGCACTACGAGCCTGCATGGACCTCGAACTGCCGCTCGTCTACTTCATTGGTGTTCGACGTGGTGTCTACAAGCCCGACTACCCCATTTTCGTCATCGGCGACGATCCGAATCGTCTCGAATTCACGCTGGGCTACAGTCGCGCCGAGATCGGTCGGGATGTCTCGACGCTCTCACCCGTTGAGAGACGCTATATAAGCCATCAGACCCGCAGCCGCCTTCACCAGCCCATCTTTCGTGAGCAGGTGCTCAGCGCGTACACGGGCGCGTGTGCGATCTGCCATCTTAAACACTCGCAGCTACTCGATGCGGCCCACATAATTGCCGACTCCAAGCCCCGTGGCGACCCGGTCGTGGTGAACGGAATCGCACTCTGCAAGATCCACCACGCCGCGTTCGATCAAAATCTGCTCGGGATTCGTCCCGACTACCAGGTCGTGATCAACAACGAGTTGCTGAGGGAGACCGATGGGCCAATGCTCAAGCATGGGCTCCAGGAGATGCACGGCGAGACGTTGAGCCTGCCGCATCGCTCATCCGCACACCCCGACGCTTCGCGGCTGGAGGAGAGATTCGCCGAGTTCTGCGCGGCGAGCTAGCGGGCGTGGCACCGGCGAGAGCGCACGGCTGAGACACACCTCATCGGGTACGAGTGGCCACGGCGCTAGGCCCACCGACCGGGTGACCGCCGGCCGTGGTGGGGGAGAACCCCTCGTGCGTGGATCCCCCTGAACTGAGCCACTGCCAGTGAGAGTCCCGACGCTCCAGAATGGAGCGAGGAGGACCCATGAAGAAGAGGCGTCACACCCCCGAACAGATCATCAGAAAGCTCGCTGAAGGTGACAAGTTGCTCGACCAGGGTAGCGATCTCGCCGAGGTCTGTCGTCAACTCGAGATCGCCGAGTCAACCTGGCATCGCTGGAAGACCCAATACGGCGGGCTGAAGGCGAGCGACGCCAAGCGCTTGAAGGAGTTGGAGAACGAGAACGGACGACTGAAGAGAATCGTCGCGGATCAGGCACTCGACATTGACATGCTGAGGCACATCGCCGAGGGAAAATTCTGACCCCGAACGCGCGCCGTCGAGCAGTGGTCGAGCTCGAAGCCACGTTCGGGGTCTCACAGCGCCGCGCCTGCAAGGTCGTCGGCCAGGCTCGGTCCACCCAGCGCCTAAAAGTGACACCACCGGACGACGAGCAGGAGTTGCGACGTTGGCTTCGCGCCTTCGCCAAGGAGCATCCCCGCTGGGGCTGGAAGCGCGCCTATCAGCACCGACGCCGCGAGGGACACCGGGTGAACAAGAAGCGCATCCAGCGCCTGTGGCGTGCAGAAGGCCTGAAAGTTCCCTATCGCAAGCGCAAGAAGCCACTACGCGGACTCGGTGTCCACGTGGGGGCGATGAGCCCCATCCGTCCGAATGCCATCTGGGCCCTGGACTTTCAGTTCGACGAGACCCGTGACGGAAGGCAGTTGAAGATTCTCAACGTGCTCGACGTCTTCACCAGGGAGTGCCTCTCAAACAAGACCGAACGATCCATCACCGCCGACGACGTGACGAGGCTGCTCGACCAGTTGGTCGACGAGCGTGGCGCGCCGGCCTATCTGCGCATGGACAACGGCCCCGAGTTCGCGGCCTACGCGATCCAGGACTGGTGTCGCGCCAACGGCTCGACCACGACCTTCATCGACCCCGGCTCGCCCTGGCAGAACGGCCACGTGGAGTCCTTCAACTCGCGCCTGCGCGACGAGTTCCTGAACGGACATCTCTTCGAGTCACTGCTCGAAGCTCAGGTCCTCCTCGAGGACTGGCGACACGAATACAATCATCACCGTCTTCACAGCTCTCTCTGCTACCTAACCCCGGTCGAGTTCAGAGAGCTCTGGGAGGCACAGCACCAGCAACGACTCTCATTGGCACTGGCTCACTAACCGGGGTCCCCGCACTCGTCCGTGGACGCTCGCGCGACAGGACGGACGGTCTGCCGGCGAGAGGGGGGGACGAGCCGAGGCCCTCGGGTGCCGTCTAGTATCGTCGAGCGCCTGCGAGCGCGGAATCGAGGTCACGACATGTCGACGTCGTCGTCTGCGTCGGAGGTGTTCCGGGTCGCCGATCGGGTCGTGGAGCGCGTGTGCGAGCTCAGCCCGATCACGGCGACGTTCGTCGGGGTCGCGGGCCACGAGACCGAGTTGGATGACTTCTCACCCGCGGCGAGTGAGCGGCGCCTGCGGATGCACGAGGAGGCTCTCGCTGAGGTTGCCGCCCTCTCTCCGAGTGACCCCGACGACGTTCTGGCGCGGACCGTCATGAGCGAGCGACTTGAGGTCGGGCGCGAGCTCGACCGTCGCGGAGAGGTCGCTCGGACGTTCGGGGTCATCGAGTCGCCGGGACAGTCGATTCGCCAGGTCTTCGAGGTGATGCCGAGCTCGTCGCCGGACGACGCGCCGGCGATGGTCGAGCGGCTGCGGGCGGTGCCCGCGTCCCTGTCGTCGTGGCGAGAGACCTTGGAGGACCTCATCCGTGATGAGAGCGCGCTCGCGCGTCGCCACGTCGTGGGCGTCGCCGATCAGTTGCGCGCGATGGCCGAGGGGGGGTTCGACGACCTGGCGACGCGATGCGCGCAGTCGTGTGGGGTCGACGCGGAGTCGTCGGGCCTGCGCGACGCCACGGAGGTGGCGACGCGGGCGTTCGGCGAGATGTCGCAGTGGCTGACCACGTCGTGCGCGCCGCATTGCGCGGGGAGCCCGTACGTGGGCAAGGAACGGTACTCGCTGTGGTCGCGCTACTACCTGGGGATGGAGGTGGACCCCCTCGAGACCTACCAGTGGGGCTGGGCCGAACTGGCGCGGCTCAACGAACGGATGTGGCAGCTCGCGCAGGATCT
>JAJYGN010000066.1 GCA_021790675.1 Actinomycetes bacterium | reverse complement strand
TTTACAACGAGGTCCGTCGCTACTCCAAGGTCGGCAACGTCAGTCCCGTCAGCTACGAACTATCGTTGTCGACTGCAGTCACGACTGCGGCATAGCAACCGTGTCCACTTTTCCTGGGGAACCTCAGGGCGGTTTCAAGGGGTCAGCGCAACAAGCTCGGCGAGTTTCTCCTCGGGCATCATATAGTCGAGAGTCTTTCGCGGTCGTCCGTTGAGGCTGCGCTGGATGGCCAGCAGGTCGTCCTCGCTGAACTTCGAGAGGTCGGTGCCCTTGGGCATGTACTGGCGCAGCAGCCCGTTGGTGTTCTCGTTCGATCCGCGCATCCACGGCGAGTGTGGGTCACAGAAGTAGATCGGCACGCCCGTGGCGACGGTGATCGCGCGATGGTTGGCCATCTCGGAACCTTGATCCCACGTCACCGACCGCATGAGCTCGTTCGGCAGCGTCGCGATGGCCTTGCGCATGGCCGCCTCGACCGTGGGCGCGCTGTGATCACCCGCCAGGTGCAGCAGCAGCACGTAGCGCGTCGTTCGCTCGACCAGGGTGCCCACGGCGCTACGACCACCGGCCCCCACGATGAGATCGCCCTCCCAATGACCGGGCACCGCGCGGTCGGCGACCTCGGCGGGCCGCTCAGAGATCATCACCATCCCGGGGATCTTGCCTTGTCGATTGACTCGGCCCTGGGGGCGGCGCTGGGTACGTCCCGAACGCAGGCAGCGGGCCAGTTCGCGGCGTAGTTCCCCGCGTCCCTGGACGAAGAGGGACTGGTAGATGACCTCGTGGCTCACGTTCATGGACGGGTCATCGGGGTGCTCTCGTTTCAGTCGCTCGGCGATCTCCTGGGGCGACCAGAACTTCTCGAGCCACGTCGTCACTGTGGCACACAGCGTCGGGTCGCTCAACTTCCTCGTCTTGGGGCGTCGGGCCTGTTCCCTCGCCCGGGCGTGGGACCGCCAGATGCGCTAGTCCGGCGCGCCGCCGTTCGCTTTCACCTCCCGGGCGATCGTCGAGGGCGCGAGAGAGGCGACGAGCGAGCGAGCGCATCGACTCACCCGCACGCAGCCCGAGGGCGATCTCCTCGCGCTCGTCGAGGGTCAGGCGTCCCGCGCGAGGCGACCACGTGACCTCTCGCCCCTCGCGCTTCTGGCCGAGAAGAACGTGTTGCACGCCTCCCGGCGAGTTCAGCCCGATGTCGCGGGCGATGCGGCGAAGCGAGTAACCCTTGCGGCGTAGTCGGTGGGCCAGGGCTCGCTGCTCTTTGGTCAGGTGGGCTGTCACGCACTCTCCTCGGTTATCCATCAGTCAAGGATTGCCTACCGAGTGTTGCGCTGACCCCTTGAAACCGCCGTGTTCAGTTTTCGAGCGTCGTCCACAACACGGACTTATCGTGTGACTTATTGTGTGACTCAAGGTCCACCGAGAGAAATACGGCGTTCAAGGATGCTTCGCCCTGAGTGATCGCCTTCTACGATTTCTGAGCGTTATCGTCCAAGCCCTCGACCCTTGTTGATCTCGGGTTTTTCATTTTCACTGTTGCGCTGCTTGGAGCGTTCGAGCCGCGCTTCAAGCTGAAGAACTGCTGTCTCGAGCGCTGGCAGATCCTCCGCAATGGTTGCTTCCACGATCGCTCGGGAAGTGTCGAAATAGTGGTGCGCCAGCCAGTCGCGCATACCGGCAGCGTCAGACCACCTGACGTCGGGCTCGCTCGCGACGAGTTGGGGATCCAGCAACTTGACGGCCTCGCCAATTTCGATCAAACGAAGCCGAACGGCGTCGAAAATGAGGCCGTCGGAGAGATCGCCACGAGTGAGGTGGCTCCTGATTGCGGTAATCGCGTCGACAATGTCTGCGAGGCGTTCTTCGTCGTGGCGTGAGCTCATATGACGATGGCCTCGCGTTCGACTTCTTCTCGAACCCGAGGTCGTAGGCTGTCCGAAGGAACAACGTCAACAGAGACGCCAAGTGTCTCCGAGAGTTCCCTGCGTAGTGCTTCCAACTCGAAGAGTCCCGCACTTCGATCTAGATCGACGACTAGATCGATGTCGCTGTCGGGCTGGTCTTCACCTCGTGCGGTGCTTCCAAAGACGCGGACGTTGCTCGCACCATGTCGCGCCGCACAGGCGATGACCGAGCGTCGGTGCTGGCGGAGCCGACGGCCGAGTGGAGTGCTGGGGAGTCCGGGTCGGTAATCAGTCGAGAGCTCTAAGTCGAGGACGAGACGGTGTCCCGTTGCGTGAACGAGGCGCTCGAGTGTGGATACTGATGGCTCCCTGCGGCCCGACTCATAAGCGCTGACGACGCTTTGTGCGACGCCTGCACGTCGCGCGACATCGGTCTGCGACAGCTGGGCACTGATGCGTGCTCGTTTCAGGAGCTCTCCGGTTGTGGTCTCTTTGGACTTCGCCATACGATCACCCTAGTACGTATTGTCTATGAGCGAGTAATCGAGATTTTGGAATTACTGGTTCTCATCGTGTGACCCAAGGTCCACCCAGAGGCTGAGAAGCTTTCAGTGGGGTAACCCTTCGTAGGATTTCGCGACGTCGCGCGAGTATCTTCGCCACCAGGAGGTCTCCCGATGACCCAGTTGGTGCGCGTACACAACTTCATCGTGTCCAGCGATGGATACGGGTCCGGCGAGGGGCAGAGTCTCGAGCACCCCTTTGGCCACGCCGATCCGGCCGAGCTGTTCGCCTGGGCGGGAGCGACAGCTCACTGGGTGAATCGAACCGAGCCGGGCGGGACCTACGGGCTCGACGACTACTGCACCCGTGACTTCACCCGCAACATCGGTGCCGAGATCATGGGACGGAACAAATTCGGTCCCCAGCGCGGACCGTGGGAAGACTTCGAGTGGCAAGGGTGGTGGGGGGAGGACACGCCGTTCCACACGCCGGTGTTCGTACTCACGCACCACGTGCGACCATCGTTTGCCGCGGGCGACACCACGTTCCATTTTCTTGATGCGCCGCCGCAGGACGCACTCGCGCGAGCGCTCGAGGCTGCCCAGGGCAAAGACGTGCGCATTGGCGGCGGTGTCGCCACGGTGCGCGAATTCCTCGACGCCGATCTCATTGACCAGCTGCACGTCGCGGTGGTGCCCGTCGTGTTGGGTCGTGGGGAACGACTGTGGGCGAGCCCCGACGAACTGGCCGACCGCTTTGTCATCGAGGCGATTCCTAGCCCGAGTGGCGTGACCCACCTGTTCTTCTGGCGGCGTTAACCGTCAAACCGGTGCGACGGTAGCGATGTCACAGGATCGACCGCCATCACGGTGGGCTGCTGTTATGCATTGCGAACCCGGCGCCGCGGCGTCGGCCGAGCCGCTCGCGCGGTCGCGTTCTGTCACCGTGCGCGCACCGCGAACCCGTGCCCGTGCGTTGCGTTCCTGTTGTTCGCTCGCGAGGGCTGACTCGTTGGTCTGCGTGTGGTCGCTCCTTCCATGAGGACCCATCAGTGACCTCAGCGCGGTGCGCCGAGGTCTAGAGCGACACGTCGAGGCGCATGGTTACGCGTACGACGTCACCCAACGTCACGTCCTGGGTTGATCGGACCGCCGCGCGCAGGGGCAGGGCGTAGCCATCAACCTTCGGGAAGAGCGAGGTCGTCCATGTCGTCTCCCCGATCTGGGCCGTGACGGAGATGACCCCCAGCCGTAGGTGAGCAGCGACGAGAGCTCGTGAATCTGTTCGCTGGCATCGGGGGGAACGGTGACGAAATGGCAGGGCGACGGCCCCCGCCAGTACCAGACCTCACCGGCGAATTCGAATTCCATGCGTGCACCCTACGAGCCGTGATCGCCGCAGCCACGCCACCGCACGGTGATGAACTGATTGTCTGCGCCGGGTGAACGCGCCGTGCGCCGGCGCAGTCACGGTCCCAGTAAACAAGTTGTGATCAGGTAGGAACTGTGTCGCGCCAGTTGCGGGCACCGCGTCGCGCGGAGTTCATCTGCCGTTATCTGAGAGTTCACGGCGTGCCTCGGAAATCTCACGTTCCATCAGGTAAGGTTCGCCGCGGACCTCCAAACGGGAGGATTCGCAAAGGGCGGAAGGTAAAGGAATGTCCCTAAAACGAGTGAAGGTGGTGCTCGCCGCTGGAGCGACGATGGCCAGTCTGGCCGTCGTATCGGTCACCGGTTCGGTGGGCGCCAGTGGGGCGACGACGGTCAATTGGTCGACCGTACAGACCCTCGCCGCGAGTGGGCCAACGTCGATGGCGGCGCTGGTCGCGGCAGCCAAGAAGGAAGGGACGCTCAACGTCATCGCGTTGCCGCCGAACTGGGCGAACTACGGCGCGATGATTTCGACGTTCTCGAAGAAGTACGGCATCAAGGTGAACTCGGAGAACCCGAACGGTTCCAGCCAGGACGAGATCAACGCGATCATCGCTGACAAGGGCCGCTCGACCAATCCCGACGTGATCGACGTGGGCACCAACTTCGCGATCACGGCTCAGCAGAAGGGGTTGCTCGCGCCGTACCGCGTGTCGACCTGGGCGCACATCCCCGCGGCGCTGAAGCAGCCCAAGGGATACTGGTTCGATGACTACGGCGGGTTCGTCGCGATCGGCTGCAACACCGCGGTCGTGAAGGTCTGCCCGACGTCCTTCGCCCAGATGCTCCAGAAGGGCAAGGGCTACAAGATCGGGATCAACAACAACCCGACGGCCTCGAGCTCGGCGCTCGCGGCGGTCATGGCCGCGGCCATCGCGAACCACGGCTCGCTGAACAACGTGAAGCCGGGCGTCGACTACTTCAAGACGATGAACGCGAACGGTAACTTCGTGGCCACCGTGGCCGGGCCCTCGACGGTCCAGAGCGGGGCGACGAACATCGTCATCTGGTGGG
>JAJYGN010000097.1 GCA_021790675.1 Actinomycetes bacterium | reverse complement strand
CGGCCGTCGTGGGCACCGCGACGGTGCGTCCACCAAAGCTCTCGACCAGTTGCCGGTTGCAGGGATAGGACGGGTCGGCCATGATGACCTCGTCGCCCGCATCGATCGTCGCGGCGAGCACGAGCAGGAGAGCCGACGAGGCGCCCGACGTGATAGCGATCCTCGCGGGATCGATGGACACACCGTGGCGCTCGCGGTAGAAGGCGGCGATGTCAGCGCGCAACGCGGGGGAGCCGAGGGCGGGCGTGTAGGTCAACGGGCGACCGTCCATCACGTCGCGCATGGCTTCGCGCACGAGGGGCGGTGCTCCGAAGTCCGGCTCGCCCACGCTCAGCGTCACGACCCGTCGCCCCGCTGCGACCATCTCCGAGGCCCGCCTCGTGAAGTCCATCGCGTAGAAGGGCTCCACCCTCTCGGCCCGCTCTGAGAGCTTCACGGCACCGCCTCCCACTCGTCGACCGTCGCCACACCGACCACCGGCTGGTGACCCGTTCGACGGTACTCCACGAGTGTTCCAAGGATGGCCCGAGTCCGTCGTCGTCGAACGTCACCCTCTAACGCCCACGCGAGGAGCCGTGATCCTGGGCCCCGCTAGCCACCCGCGATGTGGGACGGGTGACGCCTGGCCCGCACGTTCGACGAGCATCGATCGGTGCGAGGACAGAGCGCAGCGGGAGGCTGGGCGGCCCTCGCGTGAGCCAGCCCGATCACGATGAGCGGCGCGAATGTCCGCACCGACTCGCGCGAGTCGATCACTCCGGGCAATGGCGTAGCGGCGTCAGGCGGCCGGAACCGGGGAGAGGTGCTCGTGTACCGCGAGCCAGCCGCGCGCGTCGCGCGCGAACGCGATCGTCTCTCGTTCGTGCAACGCGATCGGGCTGTCGGATGGACCCAGGGTGGTGCGCACCTCGTGAGTGAAGATCGCGTGGTCGTCGTCGAGCACCCGAACGGCACCACCGACGGACTCACACGAAAGAACGCGCCATCCCTCGCTCGCCCAGTCATCCCACGCCCGCTCGTACGAGGCGCGATCATGGAACGTCGCGATCGAGTTGTAGAAGATGAAGTCGGCGTCGGGGCGAAACGCCGCGAAGTACGCGTCACGATCGAAGGCCGCGAACGCCGCGACGAGCCGCGACGCCGCCAAGAGGATCTCGTCGGTGACGTCAGATGCCACGTTCTTCTTCTCGTCGCGCGCTGAGTTCGCCATCACGGTCAGTGCGACGCAGTGGCGAGTAGCGCGATCATCTCGTAGGCCACGTGCGCCGCCGCGATCGAGGTGATCTCAGCGTGGTCGTAGGCCGGGGCCACCTCCACGACGTCGCCCCCGACTAGGTTCACGCCGCGCAGGGCGCGAAGCACGAGCAACAACTCGCGTGACGAGATCCCCCCCGCCTCCGGCGTCCCGGTACCGGGAGCGTACGCGGGGTCCAAGACGTCGATGTCGACCGAGACGTAGACGGGTCGCTCGCCGACGCGCCGTCGAATCTCGTCCCCGATGGCCGCGGGTGCGACGTCGGTGAATCTCTCCGCACCAATGACGGCGAAGCCGAATCCCCGATCCTCCTCGAGGTCACTACGTGCGTAGAGCGGGCCGTGCGTACCCACGTGCGCACAGGAGTCGGTCGCCAGTAGGCCCTCCTCGAAGGCTCGGCGAAACGGCGTGCCGTGCGTGTACGGGGCACCGAAATAGGTGTCCCACGTGTCGAGGTGGGAGTCGAAGTGCACTAGGGCGACCGGGCCATAACGGCGCGCGACGGCGCGCAGGAGTGGCAGGGCCACCGTGTGGTCGCCACCCAGCGTGATGATGCGTCGACCCCGTGACAGGTGGTCGTCGGCCGCGCGCTCCACGTTCTCGAGGGTCTCGATGATGTTGAACGGATTGACGGTGACATCCCCGGCGTCGGCGACTTGGACGACGTTGAAGGGCTCGACGTCGAGCGGCGGGTGGTAGGGGCGCAGCAGTTTGGAGCCCTGTCGAATCGCGCTCGGACCGAAGCGTGCGCCCGGTCGATACGAGACTCCCGAGTCGAAGGGAACGCCCATGACGACGATGGACGCCTCGTCCTGCACCTCGTCGATCCGCGGAAGGCGCGCGAAGGTCGACGAGTTCTCAAAGCGCGGCTGCTCGAACCCGTTTACGGGGCCTACTGGCATGACTCCCTCTCCTTCGCTCACTCGGCCATCGTACCTTTCACCTCTCGAAAGGTTACATACTTGACAACGATAGTTGCACTATGCGACACTCATGGACACTCGTGGACGCAACGCCTGCGAGAAACGGCAATGGGGGGAAGACATGGCCACCGAGGTACAGCCGACGGCGCCAGTGGAGCCGATCAAGTACAAGGGCGTCGAGGTCCGCTCCATCGACTGGGTTCCCGACCGTGAACGTCACGGCAAGCTCTGGCACCAGGCCCCGCTATGGTTCCTCGGAAACTTCCAGTACTTCTCGATCCCAATCGGCTTCATCGGACCCTCTCTGGGCCTGTCGCTCTGGTGGACCATCCTGGCCTCGGTCCTCGGCATCGCGGTCGGCACGGTCTTCATGGCCTTTCACGGCTCGCAGGGACCGAAGCTCGGACTGCCTCAGGTGATCCAGTCGCGAGCGCAGTTCGGCTACTCCGGCGTGATCGTCGTCGCCTTCGCCGCACTCTTCACGTACATGGCCTTCAACGTCACCGACCAGGTCCTGCTCTCCCAGGGACTGGCCGGAGCCTTCCACTGGAACGTGAACGCCATCGCGATCATCTCCGCCATCTTCGCCGCTGGTCTCGCCATCTTGGGCCACGACTGGGTGCACCGCGTCTTCCGTTCGCTCCTGTACGTGTCCTTCCCCCTGATGACGATCCTGACGCTCGGTATCATCTTCGGCGGCGCCGGCGGCCACGCCACCAACACCCACTACGGCTTCACCCTCACCGCCTTTATGGCGCAGTTCACGACGGCCGCCGCGTACAACATCACCTACGCCCCCTACGTCTCGGACTACTCGCGGTACCTTCCCCGCCTCACGAGCTCGAAAAAGGTCATCGCCTCGGTCTTCTTCGGCGCATCGTCCTCGGCCATCTGGCTAATCGCTATCGGGGCGTGGCTCGCCATCCGCCTCGGCGCGACCGACGGCCTCGTCGGCACCCAGACTGCCGGCAATCATGTCTTCAGCCACCTCGGCGGCGTCACCGCCTTCTTCCTTGCGGCCGCCCTGCTCGCGACAATGGGCATGAACGCCTACGGAGCCATGCTGACGCTCCTGACCGGCATCGACTCATTCAAGAAGATTCGCCCGACGCGCGCTGCGCGCGTGTACACGATCCTCGGTCTGGGTCTCGTCTGGTACCTCGTCGGCGTCACGATCACCGCCTCTGCGGTCAACACCGTCTTCACCGCCCTGACGCTGATGCTGTATCTCCTGGTGCCCTGGACGGCGACCAACCTCGTCGACTTCTTCTTCGTTCGCCGTGGCCACTACGCCATCACGAGCTTCTACACGCCTGACGGCATCTACGGACGCTGGGGGTCGCGAGGGCTCCTCGCGTACCTGATCGGGTTCCTTTTTGAGATTCCCTTCATGGTGCTACCCGACATCGCTGGCCTGCACTACATCGGTTTCGCGGCCAGGGCTCTGAACAACACCGACATCACCTTCCTCGTCGGCTTCGTCGTGACCTGTATCGCGTATCTTCTGTTGGCGAGGGGCATCGACGTCAAGGGGGAGGAGCCCGCCATTGCGGAAAGTGAGAGGGAGTTGCGCGCCGCCTTCGGAAACTAGATCGTGAGTTCCACGCCGCCCATCGGCGAGCGCCTACGCCACGCTCGCGAGGCACGGCAGCTCTCTCTCGCCGTTGTGGCCGAACGATCGGGACTCACCAAGGGCTTCCTCTCGCGCGTGGAACGCGACGCCACCAGCCCCTCCGTGTCGTCACTCGTGAGCATCTGCGAAGCGATCGGCGTGCCACTCGCCGACATCTTCGCCACTCCCCGCGCAGCGATCATGCGCGCGGGCGATCGCCCCCACGCCGCGCTGCCTGGACGCTCCGTCGTCGACACCCTGTTGACGGCGGTCGAGGAGCGCAAGATCACGGTCATTGAGACGGCGGCGGGCCCCGAGGGCTCGGGTGGCGATGCGCTGTACAGCCTGCCCTGCGAAGTCGAGGTGTGCTATGTGGTAGCGGGTGCGATCGAGCTCACCCTCGGCAACGACATCTATCAGCTCGACGCGGGCGACTCGATGACCTTCGACGGGACCGTTCCCCACACGTGGCGCAACGTCGCCGCGACGATGTCGCGCATCGTCTGGATCCTCGCCCCGGGACTGCCCGATCCGCTTCAACACGCCACCGTGGGGGTATGAGGGCCCGAGTCGTCAAGCATCGAAGTGTGCCGCACGAGGTGCCGTCGTGCGTGACGGGGAGCGTATCGAGGCACCGCCTCGGCGGGCACCGAGCGCGAGAGCACCGGCGGCGAGGTGGTCCGTCAGGGTGCCCACGTCAACCTTCGCGGAGGTCGACGCACACCCCCACCAGTGCGACACCGCGACGCCGCGCCGTGCCATCTCGCAACACCGATACCTCGCGCCGACGCAACTGGATGCGGCACGAATTCGTCGACGAGTCGACTCACACCGCGTACGGCCACCTCGCCACGACGATCACCGGCTCCCGGTGCGCGCGCGTCAGGCCCCTCTCCGTCGCGCGGGAACTCGCGAGAGGAGGGCGAGTGGCGCGACTACTCTCTCGCGGCGCCTCGGACGAACGTCGCGGCGCCCGCATGAGCTGCACCACGCACCCACGACTCGTCACTGCTCAGTGGCCCGTTACGAGAACGGGGTGGGGGGTCGCACGAAAGCGGGCGACGGTCGATCCGGGGAGTTCAGCCGTCTCGCGGCGTGCACGACCACTCCCCCGAATCCCGCTG
>JAJYGN010000054.1 GCA_021790675.1 Actinomycetes bacterium | reverse complement strand
GTCGAAGGTGTCATCGAGGGAGAAGGACGTGATGTCGCCGTGGATGAGGCGAGCGGAGGGACACCGGTGTCGTGCGTGGGCCAGCATCTCGTCGGAGAGGTCGATGCCGGTGAGCGAGAGACCCGACCCCAGTCCGGCCAGTATCGCGCCCGTGCCGCAGCCGAGCTCGAGGACCGACTCGGCCCTTGGGTGATACCGCGCGATGAAGTCGAGTAGCTGACGGATTCGCTCTCGCGGCTCACCGTTGACGGCGTCATAGAACTGCGCCAACGTCTCGTAACTCGCCATCACCCAGTGTGGCACCGCTCGTCGTGACTCGTTGCGGTCACGGCTATGGCTCGAGCCGCCACTGCCCGACGCCGTCGGGTGGCCCGACACCGACGGCTCGCGCGATCACGTTGCGTCCTTTGCGAGCGGGGTGCGGCCGGGAACCGACCAGGTGAGGGTGAACAACTGTGTGGGCCGACCGGGGAGCAGCGAGAGCACCGGTGCGGTGCACTCGAGTGTCGCAGTCCGAGATGGCGGGTCCGCCGAGAGAGCGGCGACTGTCTTGGCGGATTCACGGAGCGACACCACACCGTGAATCGTGGCGTCGAGCACGAAGCCAGTCGAGAGCGTGAAGGTGTCGCGTCGTCGGGGCGTGAGCCCGTCGGTCGTCCGGCGCGAGATGGTGACGCGTTGCCCGTCTGGATGTCGCCCGAGCAGACGACAGGACCAGGGCGTTGCGCCGAGGCGAGACGACGGGGTCGCGGGTGGCCGCCAGGATCGCGTCGTCATCCCTGGTCGTGGGTCGACCCGCGCCGTGCGTCGTCGAGTCCCCGTGATGAGCTGGCGTGTCACCGGGAGGCGCCAGACGGGAGAGACCGATTTGTCGCCGGGCCCTCGAGGAGTCCAGCTCGTCGATGTCGAATGATCACGCTCGTCGAACTCCACCGCACCCGTGGATCGTGCTCTGACCCATCGTCCCACCGCCCTCGATGAACGCAACGGCATCACGGACGCGATCCGAGGTCCGCTCTGCGCGGTATGGTGGGCGAGACTGCCTCGGAGGGGACCTCGTGAGGAGACCGACTGTCAGCGTCAGTGTGGTGCTCGTCGTTGGCGTGACCCTCGGTGCGGCCAACCTGGCGACGGCCGCGGGAGTCCCTCGCGCTCGCCGTTACTCCCTGTCGACAGGGCCGACGTACCAACTGTCGGGTGACCGAATCCACAGGGACGTGAGCGAGACCTTCACTCTGGTGAATGGCAGCTCGCATCGGGTTCTCGTGCGCCGGATCGGGCAGAACGGACCCGGTCTGCAACTGCTCGCCGCGCAGGGATCGGGGACGACGCGGACGCTGATCCCCTCGACGGGGTCTGGTCCGACACGGAGCATCCCTCCTCACGCGTCGCTTCGGTTGCGAGTCTGGTATCACGTCACCGATTGCGCCACGGTTCCGAAAGGTAGGTGGCCACTCACCCTGGAGGTCGCGCGAGCTCGGGGGAGGTGGCAGCGGGTCAGAGTGTCGATGCCGAGTGGGCCCTCGGTACCGTGGCCGCGGTCGATGACGGATCTCGTGTGTCCGTGAGGGCGCCGTAGTCCTCGCTCGACCGCGACACGCTCGTTGAGGAGTGGTGACGTCGTCATTTCTCGCTGCTCAACGATCAGGCGAGTTGAGCCTCCACTGCGAGCGCGACGTCGTCGCACGTCGGACCGCTGACACCACGAGAACTCGCCCACGTCAGTCTGAGGTCTGTCCGGCGCGCCGCTCGCGCCGCGACGAGTGTGCTCGTCGACCGGGTCAATCGAGCCGGCGTCGACCGTTCGTACCCGTGCGACGGCCGTCGGCGCGGAGGGACCGACACGCGTCGCGCCTACGCGGCCAGTACCCATCACGCGAGTCGCGCTCGGATGCGAACTAGGGCGCGATCAGGTTCGCGAACGTCGCCAGGGGCACGATGCCCGCCGCCGCGGCGACGAGTTCGGGATCGACGGCCACGAGCGCATCAGCCTGGAGCGTCGCCACCGCGAGGTACTCGGCCGGGAGAATCGACGTCCATCCCTGCGCCAGAGCGATCTGCCAGGCGACACGCCTCGAGACCCGGTCCCCCAGCAGGCGGATCGTCTGCTTCGTCATCCGCTGGTGCAACGTCAGAGCCGCTGACTCGGTCAGCTCGCCGTCGCGGACGCGCTGCAGCAGCAGGCCCAGGGCCAGGGACCGGATCGACTGCGGAGCGACCAGTTGATGACTCGCGCTGATCCGATGGTCGCCTTCGGCGAGCTGCACGAGCGTCGCGGGATCGATGGCGAATCGCGTCACGCGGCGATCCTCTTCAGGTCATCCCTGGCCAGTGCCGCGGAGCACTCGCCACGGGCGCGGGAGGGCGTGGTTGGCGTCCGCCACGGGACGACTCCCACGTGGGACTGGCCACCGATCACCGGCGTGAGACGTGAGGCGCGCCGTCCCGCGGTGCGAGCGGGTCGCGTACGGGGGTGCGCCGACTCTCACCGTGCCCCGCGACGAGTGGATCGAGGTGCGTATTGGCGGATGTCCGTGTGAGGTGCGACGGCGAGGGCTCGCTGGCTCGCGCGGATCGACTCCGCCACTGCGTTCCTGCGTTACTCTCCCGTCTTCGCACGTCGAGCCCGAGATCGCCGTTGCAACTGAATGCACTCTAGTGAGTCCACTCATGCTGCACTCCTCACGGAGTTGTTCGCCCCGACGAGCGCCGGAGTTCCCTTCCGCGTGTCATCGCCAGCCGCTGAGTGAGACTCAGTCTGATGCTTGGCTCCACGTTTGACCGGGGCTCCAACTGAACCCAGGCTCGCCCAACGGGCGAGATTGATGGCGGCGTTGTCGTCGCGCTGGTGTGACGAGGAACACACGTCACAGGTCCAGTACTCGACCCAGCCAATACCTTGCACGTGACCACAGTCGTGGCACGTCTTTGATGATGGAAAGAACCGATCGGCTTCGATCAACGTGGAGCCGTACCAGGGGCACTTGTAACGAAGCTGACGGCGGATCTCTCCCAGTGCTGCATCAGAGAGCCCACGCCGGCGCGATTTCGCACCGGTCAGACCTTTCTGCTGTAGCAGTGACGCTGCGTCCAGCCCTTCGACCACAATCACGCCGTGGGTCTTGGCGAGATTAGTGGTGAAGACGTGGATGGTGTGACAGCGAAGGCTTGCCACCTCGGCGTGGAGACGCGTGATCTTGGTGACGGTCTCTTGATACTGGCGCGAACCGCGCGTGCGACGAGCCCGTTGGCGTTGGAGTCGGCGTAGTTCGCTAAGTCGGTGCTCGAGAGCGTGCGGATTGACCAGTTCGTCGATGACTTCACTGGTCGTGGCGACCGTGGCCAGACGCCGCACGCCCACGTCGATGCCGACAGTGGAGTCGGGCTGGGCAACGCCGCTCTGTTGGGGACGAGCGACACTCACCCGCACGGCCGCGATAATTCGCTCTCCTTGGCGAGAGACCGTGACTCCAAGAATCTTGGCTCGATTAAGTGCAATCAAGCGTTCGATCCGTCGGGTGTTCTCGTGGGTGTGGATTGTCCCAAGAACCGGCAAGGTGAGGTGGCGCCGGTCGACTTCCAGTCTCATTGCGCCGGTGCCAAAAGAGAATCGGTCGCGGTCCTTGCCACGCTACTTGAAACGAGGGAAGCCGACTTTGCGCCCTTTGAGCGTGCCCGAACGCGACTTCTGCCAGCGCCAGTAGGCGTCGGCGGCCCCGCGCACGCCGTCGGCGAAGACTTCCTTCGAGACCTCCGGCCACCAGACCTCACCCGTATCTGGGTTAATGCAGACGGTGTCCTTCTCAGCGTTCCAACGCTTGCGCAGTGAGTAGAACGAGGGCGCGGGGCGCGATTCACCGGTCTCGCGGTAGTGCTCGAGGTCGGCCTTCATCTGATCAAGCGTCCAGTTAAACGCCTTTCGACGCGCACCAAAGAATCGCGCTATCTGGGCTCGCTGATCGGGCGTTGGATCGAGCGCGAAGGTGAACGCCTGAATGATCTGGCCCTCGGGTGGGCGGTACCTACGCGGCATCGGTCGACTCCTGTACCGCTGCCAACGCTGTCGCCGCTCGGTATGCGGCCGCGCGACGACCGCAGAGGCGAGCACAGAAGGAGGTCAACACCTCAGTCATGTCACGAACGAGGTCGTCATCGACTTCCGCGTCGTCTAGCACCACCAGGCGTCGCCCGTTGGCCCCTGCTGAAGCGGCGGCGTACTCGGAACCAAACCTGGCGAAGCGGTCGCGATGTTCAACCACGATGGTCGTGACAATCGAGTCGGACAGGAGCCCAAGGAACTTGCGGCGCTTGCCGTTGAGACCGGAACCAACCTCGGTCACGACCCGGTCAATCGAGTGGCCGTTCGTTGTCGCCCACGTGGTGACTCGAGCCACTTGGCGATCAAGGTCACTGCGCTGATCGGCTGACGAGACACGGGCGTAAATGACGGTCGATCCACTCTGGAATGTCGAGGTTTCGAGATCACCGACGAGAATCAAGCGACCGACCTGACGCGCTGGCACCGGCAATGTCCCCTCTCGAAACCACCGATAGGCGGTCTGGGGGGTGTATCCCTTGCACGTCGGCCCACTCACTTAAATTCATTACTTCATAGTCTTGCGGTGTGGTGTGACATCAGTTGACAACCCTCGTCGTGGCCGCCGAGGCGGGCGTCGCAGGGACCACCAACGCGAGAGGACTCGCCACCGCGAGCACGACGCGAACGAGACGCTCGCCACCACCACTGGACTCACCCGCGCTGCACGGGGCCGTTGGTGTCGCGCGAGCCGACGACGGGCGTGGCGATGGGAGATGCGTGCGTCGTCGCTGTGGACCGCCGAGGGGCCGGCGAGTGGTGACGCGGGAGTACCAATGTACTACACTTGACGCATATGGAGACCATCGGCGTACGTGAACTGCAGCAGCACGCGTCGGCGGCGCTACGGCGCGTCGCGCGGGGTGAGACCATCGGCGTCACCGATCGCGGTCGACTGGTGGCGGTCCT
>JAJYGN010000114.1 GCA_021790675.1 Actinomycetes bacterium | reverse complement strand
GTGCGCGCGACATTCATGGGCTCGCCAAAACCGGTGTCGGCATCGACGATCGTCGGCAGCTGGGTGACCCGCGCCACCTGGGCGCTGCGCGCGGCGACCTCGGTGATCGTGGTGAGCCCGATGTCGGGCAGGCCCAGATCGGCCGCGAGCACCGCGCCGGACAGGTACACGCCCTCAAAGCCGCGACGCTCGATCAGCATCGCCGAGAGCGGGTTGAAGGCGCCCGGCAAGGCGAGGATCCGGCCCTCGGCGAGGCGGGTCCGCAGCCGCGCCCGCTTTTCCGACGCGCTGTTCGGTGCGTGCAGCATCAGAAGATTCCCTTCGTCGTGGGCGTCGCGGGCAAGTTCGGCGCCGTCACCGTGAGACTACCGAGCTCGTTAGGACCGAGCTCGCCGAGGCGCTCGGTCACCCCGAGGAATCGCTCGACCTCGCCGGCCTCGAGCACGCCGTCGGCGAGCGTGCGGAACTTCGCCACGTAGTCGGGCCGCGCGAATGGGCGCGCGCCTTGGGGATGCGCGTCGGGCACCGCGATCTCGTCGACGACGGTCGTGCCGTCGACGAGGCGCACTTCGATCCGCCCGCCGTAGGCGCGCTGGCTCGGGTCGCTCGCGTGGTAGCGCGCCGTCCACGCCGGGTCCTCGACAGTGCTAATCCGTCGCCAGAGCGCGACCGTGTCGGGACGCGTCGCCCGCGCCGGCTCGTAGGAGTGCTCGTGGTGCCACGCGCCATCTTGCAGCGCGACGGCGAGGATGTAGGCGACCGAGTGGTCGAGCGTCTCGCGCGAGGCCGACGGGTCGTACTTCTGCGGATCGCCCGACCCCGAGCCGATCACCTGGTGGGTGTGGTGCGAGGTGTGCAGCACGATCGACTCGATCGCCGCGCCGTCGCGCCACGCCGGGTACCGGTCGTGCAGCCGGCGAGCGAGGTCGATCCAGGCCTGGGCCTGGTACTCGGCCGAGTGCTCCTTGGTGAACGAGTCGAGGATGGCGCGCTTGGGCTCGCCCGGAGCGGGCAGGGCGACCAGGTAACGCCCGTCCGGCCCGTCGAGCAGGCGGGCGATCACCGCGTCCTCGCCCTCGTAGATCGGCGTCGGCGAGGTCTGGCCGCGCATGGCGCGATCGACCGCCTCGATCGCGACCTTGCCGGCGAAGGCCGGGGCGTAGGCCTTCCACGTCGAGATCGCGCCCTTGCGCGACTGGCGGGTGGCCGTCGTGGTGTGCAGGGCCTGGCCGATGGCGTGCACGGTGATCGACGGGTCGAGCCCCAGCAGGGTCCCGAGGCCGGCCGCGACGGCGGGCCCGAGGTGGGCCACGTGATCGATCTGATGTTGGTGCAGGCTGACGGCGCGGCTGAGGTCGATCTGCACCTCGTAGGCCGTCGCGATCGCGCGCACGACGTCGCGGCCGGTGAGCGAGCGCTCGCCCGCCAGGTGCTGGGCGACGGCGATGATCGGCGCGATCGAGTCGCCCGGGTGGGCGTACTCCGCGCCGAGGAAGGTGTCGTGGAAGTCGAGCTCGCGCACCGCGACGGCGTTGGCCCACGCCGCCCACTCGGGTGAGCACCGTTCGTCGGGCGCCAGGCCGAACACCGTGGCGCCGGGACGGTAGGGGTGGCGCATCGCCTGCTCGCGCGCGGCGACGACCGGGGGGCGATGCAGCGAGGCCGTCGCCACCGCGGCGTTGTCGATCACGCGGTTGACGACCATCGCCGCCACGTCATCAATGACCTCGACCGGGTCGGCCGCGAGGACCGCCAGGCGAAAGGCGAGCTGGTCGGCCAGCTCGAGCGGCTCGGCGCTGGGGTAGGGATGAACGTCGTGATCGATCACGGCAACCGCCGAGAGATGGCCGAACTCGCGCGCTTGAGCTCGATGACCAGTGAGTCGATGTCAACCGGGATGTCCTCGATCATCGAGGAGAGCTGGATCGCCGCGACCGTGCGCTGCTCGCGGTCGAGCACGGGCACCGACACCGAGAGCGCACCGGCCTCGCGCTGGCCCTGACCGAAGGCGTAGCCGCGTTCGCGGATGAGCTTGAGCCCCTCGATGAAGTCCGAGCGCGCGAGCTCGACGCCGCTCGCGAGGGGGATCGTGGTGACCCCCTCGAGCAGCCGCTCGAGGTCCGCCTCGTCGAGGGCGGCGGCGAGGACCCGGGCGCCGCCGACCACCAGCGGCATCGGCTCGCCGATCGGCAGCTGGAAGCGCAGGGGCGGCGTGCTCTGCACGCGCAGCAGCAGCACCGCGCTGAGCTCGTAGCGAATCGTGAGCGATGACGTGAGCTTGGTCGACGCGGTGAGCTCGATCAGGACGGGCTCGGCCGCGGTCACCAGGCCGTTGGTCAAGAGGTAGGCGTTGCCGTTGAGCAGCGAGGCGACGCCGAGCCGGTAGTCCAGCCCCTCGCGCTCGGCGTAGCCGTACTTGATCAAGAGGTTCATGATCCGCTGGGTCGTAGCCAGGTGCAGCTGGGCCGCGGTGGCGATCTCGGTCAGTCGCATCGGCCCGCGGTGCTCGCGCAGGACTCGCAGGATCACGAAGGGACGGTCGAGGGACCGGACCGAGCTGAGCTGGCCGTCGTCGCCGTCGCCGTCGATCGAGCCGCGCGTCGCCAGACCCGTCAGCGGCGATCCCGTGTCGTCGTAGTCACCATCGGCCCGCGAGCGCGCCGCCACTACGGTTCTCGATTCTCGACCGGCCCCGCTTCGCGCTCGAGTGCGTCGTCGATGGTGTCGCGTGCCGGCGAGGTGATCGCCGTCTTCCACGGCGAGCGGGCGTCCGCGTACACCGTCGGGCCAAGTCGGAAGTGCTGGGCCTGGGCCTCGGTCTCGATGAACGGCAGGTCCATCGGGAAGAGTCGGCCCGGTCGCGGCCGCGGGCCCGCCTTGGCGACGTGGCCCCAGAGCGGGTGTCCGACGACCTCCTCGGCGATCGCGGCCGCCTCGATCAGCCGGTCGAGGTCGACCCCGGTGTCCACCCCGAGCTCCTCGAGCAGGTCCACCAGGTCCTCGGTCGCGATCATGCGCGTCATGTGGCCGTGTCCCCCGTAGGGGCAGCCCCCCATGCCGCCGATCGAGCTGTCGAGCACCAGGGTGCACTCGGGCCCGAGGGTTCGTAGCGCGGTGTAGGCCGACACCAGCGCCATGCCGCGCGCGTCGTGCAGGTGGAGGTGAAAGCGGGTAATGGCCGGCCAGCGCTCGCGGATCGCGCGCAGCTGGGACTCGACGTGGTGTGGCAGGTTCCAGCCCATGGGGTCGCCGATCCACACCCGATCCACCTGAACGCCAGCGGCGCTCCAGAGCTCGTGCTGGCGCGCGAGCAGGTCCATGCGTGTGGCCTCGTCGAACGGCCCCAGCCAGTTCGAGCCCCACGCCGCGTTGATGGCGATGCCCGCGCGAGTCTCGCCCCGTTCGACGGCCCGCTCGACGATCGACGGCCACTCGTCAATCTCGGCCTGCTGGGACCGGTTGTTGTTTCGACGCACGAAGACGTCGCACAGGTGCACGAGCGTGCGGGGCACCTCGTCGGGTTCGACCAGCCGGCCGGCGTAGTGGCGCATTCGCTCGCGTCCGCGCTCGTTCAGTGCGAGAGCGGTGTAGGTCACGCCCGCCGCGGGCGTGAAGCGCGACACGAGCTCGTCGATGTCGGCCATCTGGGGCGTCCACGCGGGGCTGACGAACGAGCCGACGACGATGGTGCGAAGTCCCGTGCGCGAGAGCGCGTCGAGCAGCCGGAGCTTCTCGTCAACGGCGATGTCAGCGCTCTCGATCTGCATGCCCTCGCGCATGCCCTCCTCGACGATCTCCACGCGAGGCAGCCCCGCCACGGGACCCCAGGGCGCCCCGGTCTCGAACTCAGATCGCATGTGCATCACGCAGCTCCTCGATCTCGCGCTCGGAGTAGCCCAACTCGAGCAGGACCGCGTCGGTGTCGTGGCCCAGCGGTGGCGGGCCGGAGCGCGGCGCGAGACTCGAGCCGTCGACGTGCACGCCCGTGCCCACGACCGCGACGACCGAGCGTTCCGCCAATCCGAGGTCGACGTCGTGGAGCAGCTCGCGCGAGCGAATCTGCTCCTGATTGAGCGCCTCGGCGAGGTCGAGCACCTGACCGGCCGGAACACTGACCTTCGCGAGCTCGGCCTCCCACTCGACGGCGCTTCGCGCGGCGAGCGCCGACTCGAGCTCCGCGGTGAGCGCCGCGCGGTGGCGCTTACGGTCCAGTCTCGTGGCGAAGCGAGGGTCGGTGACCAGATCGAGCCGGTTCACGACCCGGCAGACCGATTCGAACTGGACTTGGGTATTGGCCGCGATGTTGATGAGGCCGTCGCCGGTGCGAAAGCTGCCCGATGGCGACGAGGCCGCGTTGTGGTTGCCGTGACGGCGAGCCTCGCGGCCCGAGATCAACTGCTCGGACACCGCCCAGCCCATCGCGGTCATGGCCGTCTCGAGCATCGAGACGTCGAGGAACGTTCCCATCCCGTCACGGCCGCGGCGCACGAGCGCCGCCGCGATCGCCATCGCGGCGGCGTAGCCGCCGAGCGTGTCGCAAATGGGAAAGCCCACTCGCAGCGGGCCACCGTCGGGCTCGCCAGTGATTGCCGCCATGCCCGCCAGTCCCTGAATGATCTGATCGTAGGCGACCCGGTCAGCCAGGGGGCCCGTCTGGCCGAAACCCGAGACGGCGCAGTAGATGAGGGCGGGATTGCGCTCGTGCAGGTTCGCCCAGGAGAAACCCAGCCGATCGAGCACACCGGGCCGCATGTTCTCGAGCAGCACGTCGGCCGAGTCGACGAGTCGCCCGAGGATCTCCTTGCCGCGCTGGCTCTTGAGGTCGATGGTGATGGAGCGCTTCCCGCAGTTCTGCGCGACGAACGGGGCGCCCATCAATTCGGACTTGAGGTACTGGTCGTCTCCCATCTCACGGGCGAGGTCGCCCGCCCCGGGGATCTCGATCTTGATGACGTCGGCGCCAAAGAGGCCCAACTGGTAGGCCGCGAAGGGTCCGGCGAGAACGGTCGTTACGTCGAGGACACGCACGCCGTCGAGTAACCCAGCCATGTCAATTCCTTACCGGCGTCGCCTGACGCCTCGCAGACTTCTCCGGACGTCGTCAAAATAGCGACGTCCGTGAACGGGGGGACCCCTTCGTCGTGGCGGTGTGCAACCGCCACGACGAAGGGGTGTCTAACCGTGTGCTACTTGCCTTCCTTGGAGACCACGGTCGCCAGTTGCTGGGCAGTCACGTAGGTACGGACAACGTTGTTGAGGTTCGAGTCGAACCCAACCATCTGGAAGCCACTGAAGACGTTGTGGTACTTGTTGAAGTCCTCGTTGCCACCGGCACCGTTGTAGTTGACCTTCTTGCCCTGGTTGATCAGCGACACGCACTGCGCGTAGGTCGAGCAGACGATGCCCGGCGGGTCCGAGACCTTCATGACGTCCTTGATCCACACCTTCGGGTTGGTCGACTTCGCCGCGGTCATCGCGAGCGAGGCGATCACCACCGCGTCGTAGAAGTTCGAGGTCGTCGGCAGGATCGACGTCGTGCGCCACACGCTCTGGTAGTCAGAGAGGAAGTGGTTGTACGCGTTGTCCGCTGTCGTCGGGGTCGCCGGCAGTGCCGCAGTCAGGTTGGTCGACGCCGCCGATCCGAAGGCCTGGGCGTAGACGCCCTGGGGCGCGGACTGCAGGTCGTCACCGACCCACTGGGCGGCCGTCGTGTAGCCCAACTGCTGGGCGTCGGACATCAGGGTCGCGAAGGTCTGGGAGTCCATCGAGTCAAAGACCACCTTGGGGCTGCCCGCGAAGGCCTGCGTCAGCTCAGAGCTGTACGAGGACTGACCCGGGGTCAGGGTGATGTTCTGCTGGATGGTCCCGCCGAGCGCCTTGAACGCCTTCATCAGCGGTGGCACGAAGCCCTGGGAGTTCGCCGAGTTGTCGAACATCAGGGACGCCGTCTTCCAACCGTGGCTGATGGCGTAGTACGCCATGGCGATGGCCTCGGTCGAGTCCGACGCCGTGGTGCGGAACACGTACGGGTAGTTCATGGTGTCGAGGTTGCTCAGACCACCGATCATGAAGTCAGCGACGTTGTTCGGCTTGAACTGGTTGATCACGGCCTCGATCGTCGGCGAGAACGGACCCACCACGAAGGTCGGGTGGTTCGTCATCAACTTGCGGAAGGCCGGCAACGTGTCGACCGAGTCCGCCGCGTCGTCAACGTACGCGCTCTTCAGCTGGTGCCCGAGGACACCACCATTGTGGTTGACCTCGTAGATGCCGACCTTGAGCCCGTGCACACCCCACGACGAGAGAAGCGACTTGGAGCCCGTGAAGGGCAAGATCGCACCCACGACCAGTGGTGGCAACTTCTTGGCGCCCGCGCTGGCTGGCACGCTGGTCAGACCGGCACTCACCATCGACGCCAACGTTGCGAGAACGAGTGCGACTTTGGTGCCGCCGCGCACTCTCGCGTACCGCCTACTAACTTTCATTGGAATTCTCCCCCTTGTTTCTGTTTCGTGGCAGCGGGAATTTCCCGCTTCTACGACCTGTTCGCCTCGGCTCGGCCGAGGAAGATTGCCGCGAGGTCCAGTGAGGCGATCTCCGAGGCGAGACCGTGCACGTGGTTGGATCCGGCGACGAAGATGTGCACGAAGTGGGCGTGCTTGAGGGCTCGCTCCACGTTCTGCTCGACGACGAGCACGCCAGTGCCGGTGGCGGCGATGCGCTCCACCTGGTTCCACACCACGTCGGTGTAGGCCGGCGAGAGCCCGGCCGTCGGCTCGTCAAGCACGATGACCGACGGGTCCACCATGAGCGCCCGGGCGATCGCGAGCAGGTTCTGCTGGCCACCCGAGAGGTAGCCGGCGCGCTTCTCGCGGGCCTTGTTCAGGTCCGTGAACACCGACAGGATCTCCTCCATGCGCGCGTCGGTATTCCCCTGGGCGGCGAACCCGCCGACCTCGAGGTTCTCGCGCACGGTGAGGTTCTTGAACACGTTGTCGTTCTGGGGGACGTAGACGAGACCGTGCCGGGGGATCTGGTGGCCCGGCATGCGAGTGATGTCGAGGTCTCCCACCATGATGCGCCCCGTCGTCGGGCGAAGGATCCCGACGACGGTCTTGGCGAAAGTCGACTTGCCGGCCCCGTTGGGTCCGATGATCGTCGTGACCGTCCCCTTCTCGACCGTCAGGGAGATGTCGTTGATGATGGGCGTGCGACCGTAGCCGGCCGTCACGTTCTCAGCGAGTAGGGCTGGCATTGATCACCTCTCCTAGGTAGGCCTGCACGACGTCCTGGTTGGCGCGCAGTTCACTCAGACGACCGGTGGCGAGCGTGCGCCCCTCGGCCAGCACGATGACGTGGTCGCAGATCTTCTCGACCACGTTCAAGTTGTGCTCGACCATGAGAATGGTCATGCCCTGGGCCTTCAGGTCCAGGATGTAGCCGCCGATGCGATCGATTAGCGCCGGGTTGACGCCGGCCATCGGCTCGTCAAGCAGGAGGATCTTGGGTGAGGCCATGACGCCGCGGGCGATCTCGAGCAACTTCTTCTGGCCACCCGAGAGCTCGCGTGCGCGCGTGTCGCGCAGGTCGTAGAGGCCGTAGGTGTTGAGGATCTCGAGGGCGCGCTCGGTGTTCTCGCGCTCCTCGCGCTTCACGAGGACCGGGCGGAAGAAGATGTTGAGCAGCGACTCGCCCGACTGGTGCTGGGGCGCGACGAGCAGGTTCTCGAGCACGGTCAGGCCGCCGAGCTCGCGCGAGAGCTGGAACGTGCGCATCAGGCCCAAGCGCGCGATCTTGAAGCTCTCCCAGTTGGTGACGTCGGTCGAGCCGATCTGCATGTGACCCGAGTCACTCTTCATCATGCCCGACAGGATGTTCACGACCGTCGTCTTGCCGGCCCCGTTGGGTCCGATCAGCGCGGTGATCATGCCCTGGGGGACATCGAAGGTGGCACCGGTCACGGCCATGACGCCTTGGAACGACTTCTTCAGCTCCTGGCACCGCAGGGCGAAGACGCTCTCGGGCGAGGTGGCCCCTCCGTTGGTGGTCTCAGCCATTGGCGGTCTCCTGTTGGATCACGGGCGTGGATTCGCCGTCGTTCGTCGGGACGATGATCGCGCGGTCGTCGAGGGTCTTGGACGACCGCGTCGCGAGGGAAAACGGGCTGCGCCGGACCCGCTCGGGCACGACGCCCTGCGGGCGGAACCAGAGCATGACCATCAGCAGTACGCCCACCACGATCGTGTCGATGTACTCGATCAGCCCCGGGTGTCCGGGGATGTCGGGCAGGAAGGCGGGCAGGTGGATCAAGAGCGTCTCGACGAGCAGCGCACCGACGAGCAGGCCGACGTTGTTGCCCACGCCACCGACGAGGATGACCGCGAAGACGACGAACGTCTCAGCCGGCAGCCACGCGGTCGGGTTGAAGGACCCGCCGAACTGGATGATCAGGCCGCCGCCGACGCCCGCGTAGAACGAGCCGATCAGCATCGAGGTCAGCTGGTAGCGAAAGACCCCCTTGCCCAGCGTCGCGGCCACACCGTCATCGTCACGAATCGCGCGCAGCGTCCGGCCGAGCGGCGACTTCGTGATGCGACTCATGACCCACCACATGAGCAGCGCGACCACGCCGGTCAACGCGGCGAAGAACGGCACGAACGAGTTGGTCGTCAGCTTCAGCACGCTCGCGAAGGGCTCGGGAACGTTGTAGAGCCCGTCGGCCCCGTTGAAGAGCGGCACGTAGTTGTTGATCACGTCGTAGAGCACGAGTGAGACCGAGATCAACACCACCGCGAGGTAGTCAGTGCGCAGTCGGCGCAGCGCGATGAGCGCCACGAAGACCGCGAGCAGACACGCCGCCAACCCGCCCAGGAGCAGGTTGAGCGGGAAGGGCAGGCCCCACCCGAGGATGTACTGCTGTCCGGTTCCCGCCGCGTTGGGCAGGCTCGTCGCGCCCGTGACGTACGCGCCGACGGCGACGAAGCCGATGTAGGCGAAGTTGAGGATCCCGGTCTCGCCGTACTGGATGTTCAGACCCATCGCCAAGATGAAGTAGTCGAACAGGAAGAAGACGAGGGTGAATACGTAGTACCACATTGCCGACATTGTCTTAACCCTTTCCAGGTCGCGCGAACAGACCGCTGGGCCTGAAGAGCAGTGCGAATATCAAGATGACGAACGCCACGTCGAGCTTCCACGCGGGATTGATGAACGCGGCCGAGATCTCCGTGGCGAGGCCGATCAGCAACGCGCCGGCCATGGCCCCGTAGATGCTGCCCACGCCGCCGACGATGACCGCGGCGAAGATCACGAACAAGAACAGCTCACCCGCGGCCGGGGTGAGGTTGCCTTCGGTGATCCCGAGCACCGATCCGGCGATGCCGGCCATCGTCCCCGAGAGGAACCAGGTGATCGTCGTGATGCGCCTGGTGTCGATGCCGCTGGTCATCGCCAGGGTCGTGTTGTCCGACATCGCCCGCATCGACTTGCCCAGGCGCGACGTCTTGAGCATGAGGTGGATGCCGATCATCAAGGCGACCGCCACGAACATCACGATGATCTGGTCGCGCGTAAGGAGGAACGGACCGATGTGCACCACGTGCTCGAGGGGCATCACGTAGGTGCGAACGTTCGGGCCCCAGAACGAGTAGATCGTGTTGAGGATGATCAGTGACAGTCCGAAGGTGACGATCATCACGTAGAAGGTCTTGCTGAATCGCCGCGCGAAGGGACTGAGCAGGAACTGGTTCAACAGCACGGCCAGGATTCCCATCATCAGCGACCCGCCGAGCACCGCCACCCAGATGTTCAGGTGCAGGTACTCCGCGTTGAGGATGTACGTGAAGTACGCCCCCAGCGCCATGAAGTCGCCGTAGGCGAAGTTGATGTAGTTCGTTATCCCGAACTGCAGACTCAACCCCACCGCCGAAATGGCCAGCACGGACGCGGTTACGAAACCGAAGCCGACCGACAGCCAAAATAGCGTCACGTACACTCCCCCCCAGGTGGTCCCGATTCGCCGCTATGACGAATTGAGTTTGAGAGTTTCTATCAAATAGGTCCCAAAGTGTCAAGCGCATCCGAGAGAGTTTTTGTGTGCGTGGGGCCACGACGCGACGTTTTAAGGGACCCATATAGCCTGTGACGAGGAATTACGGGTGACTTACCCTTCGGTATCCACTCGTTGTCCGCGTGGCCACAGGCACGCGCGAAACTGAGAAAACCCTTCCATTTCGAGCATTGAAGCCCCCGTTGGCGACGCGCTACGAGTCGGCGCCGACCGTCGCCACCATTGAGCTACCGGCAGCGCTCACGCTCGGGCGCGGGCTGTTCAGGCGGCGAGCGCGGCGACCACGGCGCTGCGCGCGTCGCCCTCGGCGCCGGTGAGCAGCTGGATCTTCATCGTCGCGAGCATGCGCACCATCCCGTCGCCGACGTGACTCGCGATCACCGCCTCGATCTGGTGGTCGAGGAGGAACCGCGCGACGCGCGCGTGGTGGCGCGCCGACGAGCCCTCGTCGTGGAGCCGACTCCAAGAGACCTCGACCGGGTTCCAGGAGGTGACGGCGCCATCGCTGACGTCGGCGACGGCGATCCAGTCGGCCCGCCCCCAACGGGGATCAATCTGTCCATCAGGTGTTATCGGGGCGCAAACAATCACCTACGCATCGTACCGCGTCGCGGGCGATTTGCGACCGACGCGACCGTGAACGCCCGCGGGTCAGCCGTGCAACGAGGCACAGGTCGAGCCGAGCTCCTCGGCCACGTCGAGGAGCATCGCCACGTCGTCGGGCGTCGTGCGAAAGTTGGTGAAGCACGGCCGCAACCACACGTGGCCGTCGATGGTCGCCGGCGAGACGTAGACGCGACCGTCGCGTTGGATCGCCGTGCACAGCTCGTCGTTGTGACGATCGGGATCGGCGCAGCCGTCGATGACGATCCGGAAGGGCACGATCGACAGCTGGGGCCGACTGCCCAGGGTCTCGAAGCGTGGCCGGGACCGGACCCAGTCGTAGAGCAGCTGGGCCTGTTCGCAGTTTCCCTCGATCGCGTCGCGCACCGCATCGGCCCCGTGGGTCGCGAAGAGCATCCAGAGCTTGAGCGCCCGCAGGGGCCTCGAGTACTCGAGCGTGATGTCCACCGCGTTGTAGTGCCCGCCCGCGTGGGGCATGTAGGCCTCGTCGTGGGCGAAGACCTTCGCGAGCGCCGAGGCGTCACGCACGAGCACGGCGCTGCACGCCTTGGGCACGAACATCCACTTGTGGCAGTCGACGGTCACCGAGTCCACGCGATCGAGACCGGCGAAGGCATCCGCTTGGCTCGCGACGGCGGCGGCCGGCGCGCCGTAGGCGCCGTCGACGTGCAGCCACACGCCGAATTCTTGGGCGACGTCGGCCAGCTCGGCGATCGGGTCGACGGCACCGGTGAGCGTCGTGCCGGTCGTGGCGACGATCGCGACGGGCGTGCAGCCCTCGGCGATGTCCGCGCGCAGCTGCGCGCGCAACTCGTCGGGTCGCATCCGACGTTGCTCGTCGATGGCGATCGCGCGAACGTTGGCCGATCCGATCCCGAGGACCTCGGCCGCACGGGTGATCGAGTAGTGCGCCTCGTCCGAGCAGTACAGGGTCGGGCGCACGCCGCCGAGGCCGCGCTCGCGAGCCCCGGGAATCGCGGCCTCGCGGGCCGACGCGAGGGCCGTGATGTTAGAGATCGTGCCGCCGCTCGTGAAGGTGCCGGTCTGGGCCGGGAACCCGATGAACGAGGCCAGCCAGCCGACGGCCTGCCACTCGAGAGCCGTCGCCGCGCCGGCGTCCACGGCCAGGTTGGTGTCGTAGGAGTGGGCGAGCAGGTCCGCCAGCGCGCCTGCCTCGAGGCCGCTCGAGCCGATGAAGGCGAAGTACCGGGGCCGGGACTGGGCGAGGGACGAGTCGAGTACCTCGACCGCCTCATCGATGACCTCGAGGACGTCACTTCCTTGCCGAGGCAGCGGCATCGTCAGGGCTCTACGCAGGGCCTCGCTGGGCTGGGACTCACGCTCGCGCGCGGTGTCGAACTCCTTCCACGCGTGCAGTACGTGGTGCGTCGTGCGCGACAACGCCGCCTCACGCTGGTCACCAAGGGACAGGCCCGGCGCGTCACTTTCCATCATCTGAACCTATCGAAGTCGACGTGCGCGATTCAAAGTGAGGACGTCGCGACGCCGTCGAGGTCGACGACGCGAAAGCGCTCCACGACCACTGGCGTCGCGTCGTCCAGGACGAGCGCACGGCGACCGAGCGACTCGAGCATCTCGGGTCCGCGCCAAAAGTCTTCGTGGCTCGCGCGCCATTCGGCGACCGAGGCGTAGCCCTCGCCTTCACCGTCTGCGTGGTCGTAGTCCACGTCACCGAGGGCAACGACGCGCACCTCGACCGTCTCGATCACGCACACGGGGCGCTCGTTCGAGTCGAGGACCACGGATCGGCCCCCCACCTGCGGCAACGGCGCGCCCTCCACCTCGTACGCCAGGGCGAGTGACGTGGTCGTCACCTTGTGGCCATCGAGGATGGCGCGCACGAGACGGTCTCGCAGAGGACCGGGAAACGCGAACGCCGCCGTCGGCAATTCGGCACGATCGTCGGTGGCGCGCACGTCGGTCACCGCGAAATCCTAAGCCGATGCGTCGGCGTCCGCGCCGTTCAGTCGGTGGCGATTGTCAGTCGGTAGACGTTGGTCTACTGCGTGAGGTCGGAAGCGAAAATCGGAATCACTAGGACTGGATTTTGCTCGCTAGGTCAGGGACCGAAACCGAAGCGATCACCCACGTCTGTTCCTCATCAACTCTGAAGTAGTGGTGAGCGAGCAGGATTCTCAGGTTGGTGATGTCACGCCATTCCACGTTCGGAAACGAACTTCTTGTTTCGTCCGAAAGAAGGTTGGCGGCTTCGCCAATGATTTCAAGTAATCGTTCGATGGCTCGCTTGGATACGGCGCTGGCCAAATAAGCATCATGACCTTCGGCAACTATTGCGGCGACTTCGTTCGCGGCGTCGATGATGTCAAGAAGGCGTAGATTGTCGCTCCGGCTCAAAGCGCCACGGCTTCGAGCCGGATGTGATCATCTCTTTTCTTCAGCCCGCCGACAGAAACAACATCAACTTTGCGGCCCAGCAGTCCTTGGAGGTCGTCCTGCAGATGTAGAAGATCAAACAGCGAACTCCCCTTCTCGAACTTGACCAAGAAGTCAATGTCACTATTCGCTGTCTCTTCGCCCCGCGCGACCGACCCGAAGATCGACACGGAAATCCCCCGGTGCTTGTGCACCAGAGCGTCGATTCGCGCTCGGTTCATCTCGATCTCTTCCAAGACTTTCTTCATAGTGAGCAGATTACAAGGGCCGTGTGACTCCAGGTACCGGCGAATGCTTTCAAGCACGGGAATCACATCGGCGAACGGCTGAGCGTAGGTTCAGACTTTGACCGAAGATATGTTTCGGGGGCTTTCTATGAAAAAACGATAGACATTCGTGTCGCGAGTCTCGAAGCCGAGCTTGCGGTACAGCGCGTTAGCCGCCTCGCGCGACGGCCGGCTCGTGAGGTCGATCGTTCGCACGCCACGCCGGCGCCCCTCGTCGATGGCGGCGAGGGTGAGGGCCGCCCCGATGCCGAGGCCCCGCGCGTCGGTGTCCACGATGACGTCCTCGATCCACGCGCGGTGCCCGCTCGGAATGGCGAACACGACCAGGGTGAGCGTCCCGACGATCACGCCGTCGATGGTCGCGACGAACAGGGTCACGTCGGGATCACTCGTGAGTCGTGCGACGTCGTCGTCGGTGAGCGGCTTGGCGCTCGAGGAGAGCTGGGGCACCAGGCGGTTGAGCGCGTCGCGCAGCGCCGGCGTCGCCGCCGAAGCGACCTCGATCTCGACGTTCATGACTCGGCCCGCCACACCGGCCGGCGCAGGTCGTCGTAGAAGACGTCGCGCTGCTCGCCGTCGATCGCGGCGAAGATGGGACCGGCCCACCGCTCGGCGCCGATGGTCGGCGACGGCAGGTTGTCGCGCGTGAACCAACCGGCGTCGGTGCACTCGAGCGGGTGAATCTGTAGCGAGCCGCCCGTCGCGCGGCAGAAGAAGATGAGCGAGTAGAGCGGGATGCGCGACACGCCGAGGCGCATCCCGTCGAGCACGCCGATGAGCCGCACCGGCTCGACCTCGATGCCCGTCTCCTCGAGGACCTCCTTGACCACGACCTCTGGGGCCGAGTAGCCCACGTCGCACCAGCCCGTCGGGTAGAGCCAGATTCCCGAGTCGGCCCGCTGGATCAGGAGCAACTCGCCCGCGTCGTTGGTCACCGCGGCACCCACGGCGACCTTGGGCGTCGCGTAGCCGGGCACGCCCCGGCCCACGTCACCGAGCCACTCGGTGACGTAGCCGTCGGCGTCGAGGACCCCGTCGCGGCCGAAGTCGGCCGCGGTCTTGATGTCCCCGGCGATGCGCAGCACCTCTTCGTAGCGCTCGCGCTCGAACTGGCTCTCGGTGAAGCCCATGCCCGTGCGCGCGACGCCCGCGAGCGACTCGGCCCAGCGGCGCAGCATCTTCTCGGTGACCGGCTCCACGACCGCTCCCTAGGCGACCGTCGCGTCGAGCACCTCGTCCACGGTGCCGACGATGCCGGTGTAGAACGCGCCGAACTCGCCGTACAGGGTGGAGGCCTCGTCGTAGCGCATCGTGTAGACGCAGTCCTTCAGGTCGTCCACGTGCACGGCGAAGAGCGTCACGCCCCACTCCCAGTCGTCGAGCCCCGTCGAGCCAGTGACGACCTGCAGGACCCGACCGCGGAAGTTGCGACCCGACTGGCCGTGCTGGCGCATCAGGGATTCACGCTCCTCGTAGGGCAGGGCGTACCAGTTGTGCTGGTCGCCGCGGCGCTTGGACATCGGGTAGAAGCAGAAGGCCGGCATGCCCGCCGGCGGCAGGACGGGGAAGAGCCGGTCGTTGAGCATCTTCTCGGGCATGCCCGACGCGTACTCGCTGACCTCAGTCACCGACACGTAGCTCTCGGCCACGACCAGGCCGGCGGCCTGGATCTTGGACTGGAAGCGTCGCAGGTCCCAGAGGTCTTCGCCGAGCACCATGAAGCAGGTGTCGGCCTTGGCGCCCATGATGGCCGCGGTGACGACCTGCAACCCCTTCTCGATCGCCTCGTCGACGGCTTTACGTACCGCGCCGGCGTCGACCGGTCCGGCCGGGTGGCAAAAGAGATGGACGACGTTGAGACCCCGCGAGGGGACGACGGGAGTCGTGGTAGTCATAGCGCCATGCTACGGCGATTCGTCTCGCACGACACCGGGCGCAGACGACGAAGCGGGGCCCACGGCCCCGCTTCGTCGCACTGCAACAGCTGGCTTAGTAGTCTTCCATGCCGCCGCCGGGCATCGCCGGCGCCTTCTCTTCGGGCTTGTCGACGATCACCGACTCGGTGGTGAGGAACAGCGCGGCGATCGACGCCGCGTTCTGCAGCGCCGAGCGCGTCACCTTGGCGGCGTCGATGACGCCCGCCTTGATGAGGTCCTCGTACTCACCGGTGGCGGCGTTGAGGCCCTCGGTGGGCTTCTTGAGGTTGCGCACCTTGTCCACGATCACGCCGCCCTCGAGGCCGGCGTTCACCGCGATCTGGTTGAGCGGCGCCTCGACGGCCTTGGCGACCATGCGCGCGCCGGTCGCCTCGTCGCCCGACAGCTTGTCGGCGGCCTCGAGGATGCGGCTCTGGCTGCGCAGCAGTGCGACGCCACCGCCGGGCACGACGCCCTCTTCGATCGCGGCCTTGGTCGTGGAGACCGCGTCCTCGATCCGGTGCTTCTTCTCTTTGAGCTCGACCTCGGTGGCGGCGCCAACCTTGATCACCGCGACACCGCCGGACAGCTTGGCGAGGCGCTCCTGGAGCTTCTCGCGGTCGTAGTCCGAGTCCGTGTTCTCGATCTCGGCCTTGATCTGGTTGATCCGGCCCTTGATGTCGTCATCGGAGCCGGCGCCTTCGACGATGGTCGTCTCGTCCTTGGTCACCACGACCTTGCGGGCGGTGCCGAGCAGCTCGATCGAGGCGTTCTCCAACTTGAGGCCGACCTCTTCGGCGATGACCGTCGCGCCCGTGAGGATCGCGATGTCCTGGAGCATCGCCTTACGGCGCTCGCCGAAGCCGGGAGCCTTCACGGCCACTGACTTGAAGGTGCCGCGGATCTTGTTCACGACGAGGGTCGCGAGGGCCTCGCCCTCGACGTCCTCGGCGATGATCAGCAGCGGGCGACCCGACTGCATCACCTTCTCGAGGACGGGCAGCACGTCGCGAACCGCCGTGATCTTGCCCGACACGAGCAGCAGGTAGGCGTTCTCGAGGACCGCCTCCATGCGCTCGGTGTCCGTCGAGAAGTACGGGGAGATGTAGCCCTTGTCAAAGCGCATGCCCTCGACGAGGTCCATGTCCATGCCGAAGGACTGGCTCTCCTCGACGGTGATGACGCCGTCCTTGCCGACGCGGTCGATCGCGTCGGCGATCATCTCGCCGATCTCGGAGTCCGCGGCGGAGATCGACGCGACCTGGGCGATCTGGGCCTTGGTGTCGGCCGGCTTGGCGAGGTCCTGCAGCGACGAGACGGCGGCCTCGACGGCGGCCTCGATGCCCTTCTTCAGCGACATCGGGTTCGCGCCGGCGGCGACGTTCTTCAGGCCCTCGCGGACCATGGCCCACGCGAGCACGGTCGCCGTGGTCGTCCCGTCACCGGCGACGTCGTCGGTCTTCTTCGCGACTTCCTTGACCAGTTCGGCGCCAATGCGCTCGAAGGGGTCCTCGAGTTCGATGTCCTTGGCAATGGAGACGCCGTCGTTGGTGATCGTGGGAGCGCCCCACTTCTTGTCCAGCACGACGTTGCGGCCCTTGGGCCCCAGGGTCACGCGGACCGCGTCGGCCAGCTTGTTCATGCCGCGCTCGAGTGCGCGTCGAGCCTCTTCATCGAAAGCGATCAATTTCGCCACGGTGATTCCTCCTAGTGCGAGAGTGCACCCTTTGTGGTGCACAGCGATATTAGCACTCTCCGCATAGGAGTGCTAACGATCAGCCCCCCGCCACCGCCGGCACGAGCGAGACCGTCTGGCCGGCTTCGAGTTGGGTGTCGAGCCCCTGGAGGAACCGGACGTCCTCGTCGGCGACGAAGACGTTGACGAACCGGCGCAGCGCGCCGCGGTCGTCCAGGACCCGGAAGGCGATCCCGGGGTAGGCCTCGTCGACCGCGACGATCGCGTCGCGCACGGTCGCCGCCTCGACGGGTACTTCGCCCACGCCGCCGACGAGCGCGCGCAACTGACTCGGGAGCCGGACGATGACGCTCACGACGCCGCCACCAGTTGGTGGAAGCGCAGTGTCGCCTCGGCGTCGGCGAGCGACGGGCTGATCGTCGAGCTGACCGTCGCGATGTCGGCGACGGCGTCGAGGGTCTTGAGCCCGTGACCCGAGATGATGGCCACGATCGACTTGTCGCGGTCGATCGAGCCGCGCTCGATCATCTGGCGCAACGACGCGATCGTCACGCCGCCGGCGGTCTCGGCGAAGATCCCCTCGGTGCGCGCGAGCAGTCCAATGCACTCGAGGATCTCCTCGTCCGCGACCGACCCGCAGTCCCCGCCGCGCGCTCGGAGCTCGTCGAGCACGTAGGGGCCGTCGGCGGGGTTGCCGATCGCGAGCGAGCGGGCGATGGTGTTCGGACGCTGTGGGGTGACGACGTCGACCCCGTCGGCGAAGGCCGTCGCGATGGGCGAGCATCCAGTCGCCTGGGCACCGAAGAGCGTGGGCGCCTCGCCGTCGACGAGGCCGAGCTCGATGAACTCGCGGAACCCCTTGGCGACCTTGGTCAGTTGGCTGCCCGACGCGACGGGCACGACCACCTGGTCCGGTGTGCGCCAGCCGAGCTGCTCAGCGATCTCGAAGGCGAGGGTCTTGGAGCCCTCGGCGTAGTACGGGCGAAGGTTGATGTTCGCGAAGGCCCAGTCCTCGTGCTCGGCCACCAGCTCGATGCAGAGCCGGTTCACGTCGTCGTAGTTGCCCTCGACGCCGAGCACCGTGCCGCCGAAGATGGCGGCCATGGCGATCTTGGACTTCTCGAGGTCGCTGGGGATGATCGTGACGCTCGGCCAGCCGATCGCGGCCGCGTGCGCGGCCACCGACGTCGCGAGGTTCCCCGTCGACGCGCAGGCGGCGGTCGTGAAGCCCAGACGCCGGGCGCTCGACAGCGCGACCGAGACCACCCGGTCCTTGAACGAGCCCGTGGGGTTGCGCGTGTCGTCTTTCAGCCACAGCTCGCGCACGCCCAGCACCTCGGCGAGACGCGTCGCGCGGCGCAGCGGGGTCCAGCCGGCGCCCAGGTCGACGGGCTCGACACCCGGGTCGGGCAGCAACGCGCCGTAGCGCCAAATCGAGTTCGGACCCGCTTCGATCGACTCGCGCGTGACGACACCGCGAGCCGCTTCGAGGTCGTAGGCGACCTCGAGGGGACCGAAGCAGAAGTCGCACGAATACCGAGCGTCCGCGGGATAGGTTGTGCCGCACTCTCGACACTTGAGGCCAGTTGAGAAACTCATAACTCCCTTTTCATCGTTCGGGCTTTGGCACCTGGTTCGAACAAAAAGAAAGATCCGAACTGGTTGTCGCGACTTCAAAGGGCCCGTCCCTCTGTCGCTCTTGATGACTCATCCATTGTGGCGGGGTGCGTCCAGGTTGTCAAGTGCGCCCTCGAGCGAGACGCGCCCTAGTCTCAGTATCGATGCCCGACGTGCCGTTGACCCTGCAGCGGGATGACTTCGACGCGGACCGGGTCCGCCGATTGATGGCCCAGTCGTCGATCGCGGTCATCATCCCCGCGCGCAACGAGGCGACGACCATCGGCGCGGTGCTCGAGGCCGTGCTCGCCTGGCGCGACGTGATCGACGACCTGGTCGTGGTCAACGACCGATCGAGCGACGACACCGTCACGGTCGCGCACCACCACGGCGCGCGCGTGGTGAACGTCGACGGCCCGGGGGGCAAGGGGGCCGCCATGGCCGCTGGGTTGGCCGCCACCACGACCGACGCGGTGGTCTTCCTCGACGCCGACGTGCTCAACACGACGCCCGACTTCGTCCCTCGCCTGATCCAGCCCATTCTCGAGCGCCCCGAGGTCGAACTCGTCAAGGGGTACTACGAGCGCCCCTTGCACAACATGCCCACCGGCGGCGGCCGCGTCAACGAGCTGACCGCCCGGCCGATCCTCTCGTTGCTCTTCCCGGGACTCGGCGAGATCCGCCAGCCCCTCGCTGGCGAGACCGCGGCCCGGCGCGAGGTGTTCGACGCCGTGACCCTGGAACCCGAGTACGACGTCGAGATCGCCTTGCTGATCGACGTTGCCACGAAGTTCGGTGTCAGCAGCCTCGCCCAGGTGGACCTCGGCGTCCGCCGGCACCGCAACCGACCGCTCGAAGAGCTTCGCCCGATGGCGATGGATATCCTTCGCGCCGCGTTGACGCGTTACGGCGTCGACCCGCCCGAGCCCGATTAGCCGCCGGTGACGGCGGCGTTGAGGCCGAGCAGGACGATCACGTCATCGCTGGCGGCGCCCGACACAGGGTTCGCCCCGTTGAGCGACGTGACGGCCGACGCCGGGAACTTGAGTTCAGCGGCGATCATGCGTGCGGCCGACTGGAAGCCCGGGTTGTAGTAGATGACAGTCGAGCTGACGCGCGGGCCGTTCGCCTGGGGCAGCGTGTCCCACCCGTAGGTCAGCAGCTGCTGGGTGAAGTTGCGGGCGAGTCCGGTGACCGTCGTGCCGTTGGCGACCTGGACGCGAACCTTGGACTTGACGACGACCGTGGTGGTGGTCGAGCCGTGCGACGTCGGCCCCGACGGCGCGACAGTCGTCGTGGTCGCCCCGGCGACGGGTCGACCGGCCTTGGTCGAGCGAAGCATGAAGAACGCTCCGACCACGAACACGACCAGAATCGCGATCACCACACCGAGTGACGGCTGGTAGTGAGAACCGGACGTCGGCGGCTCAGGGGGTGTCGTACTCACGCCGACAGCCTAGAGCGAACCACCGGCACTCACTAGTCTGGAGTCCACCTTGCCGGTGTGGCGCAGTGGTAGCGCAGGCGATTTGTAATCGTCAGGTCGTGGGTTCGAATCCCTCCACCGGCTCCGCACGCCCACCCCGCGATCGGACCGTGGTTCAACGAACGACCACCGAGACGCGATTGGATGCACCGGCCGTCAGACCTTCGTCGACCACGACCACTCGCACCTTGCCGTGGTGCAGACGGGCGAGGTCGAGTCGCAATGCCCTCGCCACCGCAGCCACCCGCGCACGACCTTGGGACACTTGGGCCTGCGACGTGGCGGCGGTTGACACGTAGCCGTAGAGGGTGACGGCACTTCGCTGCTGGCGCACGACGAGCGCCGCCAGCTGACGCACCTGGGTGGCGAGCGATCCGGTGACGTTGGTGTTGGTCGATACGAACGGCCCGATTGGACCGACCAACCGGGCGGGCGCGTGACCGCTCCACTGCGCGTAGAGCGTGACCGAGTTGCTCAGTGTCATCGTCGCGCCAGCGGCGAAGGTCGATCCCTTGCCGTCGGCGCGGGTGTTCCATCCCGTGAAGACATACCCAGGTCGGGCGAGGGCCGGTGGCGCCGCGAGGACTTCAGTGGCGCCGTCGTAGGCCGATATGGCCGGCACCACTCCGTGGGCACCGTTCATCGCGAAGGTGACGGTGGCTGCGGGTAGTTGGCGCCACTGCGCGTACAACGTCATGGGCCCCGTCAAACTCAGCGTCGACGTCGAATTGAACGCGGTGCCTGACCCATCGGCCACGGAGTTCCATCCCATGAATGCGTAACCCGGTCGGCTCATCGACGCCGGCGACGGCAGTGAGATCGTCGAGCCGCTCAAGGCGGCCACGGTCCCCACCGTGCCGCTGCCGCCGTTGGCGCTGAAGGCCACGTTGAATACGGGAATCGCCGTCCACTGGGCGAAGAGCGTCGTCGATGAGCTCGGCACATACGGCCCGCCACCCATCCCCACCAGGGAGCCACCCTGGGGCGCCGTGAACCACCCATTGAAGGTGAAGCCCGGCTGGGTCGGCGTTGGAAGGATCACGGGTGACGAACCTGTCGTGTACGACGACGACGTCGTGGCCACGACGCCGCCGTTCGCCACAAAGTTCACCTGGGACGTCGCCGCGCTCCACTGCGCGTACAGCGTCGTTGAAGAGGACGGCGTGAACGTTCCGCCGCCCTGGCCCACGAGCGATCCGCCTTGAGCTGCCGTGTACCACCCATCGAAGACGTAACCGGGCTGACTCGCCGTCGGAAGCGTCAGTGGACTCGCACCCGAGGTGAACGACGCACTCGTCGAACTGACCGTGCCGCCGTCCGCGGCGAAATCGACCACGTACGAAGCCGGCGTCCACTGTGCGTACAACGTCGTGCTAGAGGTCGGCGTATACGACGCACCGCCCTGTCCAACGAACGATCCGCCTTGAGCGGCGGTGTACCACCCATCGAAGACGTATCCGGCCTCGCTCGCCGTCGGCAGAACGAGCGAGCCACCACCGGTGGCCGAGCCACTTATCGTGCTGACCGTTCCACCATTGGCAGCGAAATTGACCGCGTACGTGGCCGGAGTCCATTGCGCATAGAGCAACATCGATCCAAGCGTGAAGTCATACGTCGCCCCGTCGGAGTAGGCGGTACCCGTTCCGTCCGGTGACGTGGACCACCCTGCGAAGGTATATCCGGTCTTTGCGAAGGATGGGCTGAGCGCTGTGAATGATGTCAGTGAAGTCGAACTTGTCGCGCTCTGTTGTGCAGTCACAGAATCAAGTGGTCCAGCGTTCTCATAGAAAGTTACATGATTGGGAGTCCATTGAGCCCATAACACGATGTTGCCTAACGCAAAATTATAGTCAGCACCATCGGCATATACGGTTCCTGTTCCATCCTGATTAGTAGTCCAGTAATTGAAGGAATACCCAGGATTAGAGAGCGCAGGAACAAAGGCAGTGAACTTAGTTAGAGGTGCAATCGTCGTGCCACCCTCTGTCTGAGTTATTCCATCGTTCGGATTGGCATTCTCCGCAAAAGTAACAACCGTTACCGAGACTCCCGATGCGACCCCAGGGAACACAATTCCAGATAGAAGTGTCGCCAATAGAAATGTGCTGAAGACGAATAGTTTTCGGAACGTCTGATTTGACACGTTGGTTTCACAGTTCACGACACTCTCGATTCTCTATTTGCCATAATCAATTACTTCTGTCAATTCCTTCAATGCGTTGAGGCATCAAAGCGACTTCACGGAAATTGATTACTGACTCGACGATGAAGTTCTGTTTGCGTTATCCAAGTGCAAACATTGGTCGCGAACTTAGATGCCCTATTTGATGGCATGAAAGTGAATCGAATTATATTTAGAAATTCGATATCGAAGAAAGTTTGACTCGTGTGCTCACTCAGCGAGTCGGCGTTGCCGGGCGACCTCGAACGCGGCCACCGAAACCGCAACGCCAGCGTTGAGCGAGCTGACTTGACCCAATTGGGGAATGGACACGACAGCCGCGCATCGCTTGCGAGTCAGCGCAGCGAGGCCGCGCTCTTCACTTCCGACGACGAGTGCGACCGGCACGGAGCCGAGATCGAGGTCATAGAGCGACGCCGTTGCCTCGCCCGCCAACCCGACGGTCAAGATTCCCGCCTTGTTCATGGCCTCGAGCGCCGTGGGCACGCCACCCACGTCCGAGAAGGTCAGGTACTCGATCGCCCCCGCCGCCGTCTTGGTGACCGTAGGGGAGATTCGAGCGGATCGATGCCGCGGGAGGACGACTCCGGTGACCCCGGCCCCGTCGGCACTGCGCAGCATGGCGCCGAGATTTCGTGGATCGGTGACCCCATCGCAGACGAGCAGGAATGGATGCGGGGCGGCGATGA
>JAJYGN010000102.1 GCA_021790675.1 Actinomycetes bacterium | reverse complement strand
AGGGCGGCCAGCAGCTTCGCCGGCGCCAACTTGTGGGCCGTCATGTAGGCGAGCTCCACCGGACGGGCCATACCCGCGAGCCAGAGGTTCTGACCCTGGTTGGAGTAGAGGAACTCCTCCCACAGGCGGGCCGCGGCCGGGTCCGGAGCGCTCGAGCTGATGGCCTGGGTGTAGTACTCGGCCATCGCGGCGTCGCTCGGGATCACGACCTTCCACTTGTCCTTGTAGCCGGGCAGCGCGTTGATCTCACTGGCCTGGAGGTAGTCCCACCAGATGATGATGTTGGTCGCGCCGCTCTGGACCGTCGAGGGGCCCGCCACGGTCGGCACGAAGTTGCCGGCCTTGTTGAGCGCCTGGAAGTAGTCGACACCGGCCTTGACGTTGTTGAGCGATCCCTTGTTGGCGATCGCCGCCGCCATCACCGCGGCCAGCGCCGAGCTCGACGCCGTCGGGTTGTTGTTGATGCCGATCTTGTAGCCCTGACCCGTCTGGAGCATCTGCTTGAACGAGGTCGGGCACTTCTTCACGACACTCGCGTTGCAGCCGATCGCCACGAACCCGCCGTAGTCGTCGAACCAGTAGCCCGCGCCCTGCTTCAGCGCCGCCGGGATGCGCGACCAGGTCGCGACCTTGTAGGGCGCAAGGAGACCCTTGCCCTGGGCGGTGATGGCGAAGTTCGTGCCCACGTCGATGACGTCGGGCGCCGTTGAGCGTCCCTTGTCAGCGATGAGGGCATTGATCTCGTCCTGGCTGGAGCCGTCGGGGTTGACTGAATTCACCTTGATGTCGTACTTCTTGGCGAAGGTGCTGATGATGTTGCCGTAGTTGGCCCAGTTGGCGGGCAACGCGATGACGTTCAGCTTTCCTTCCTTCTTCGCGGCCTTGATCAGAGCCGCCATGGACTTCGGGCCCGAGGCCGAAAGCGTGTTCACCTTCGCCCAGTTCACCGAGGTCGCACCGCTGGCGGGAGCCACCGATCCCGAGACAGCGACGGCGAGCAGGCTCGCCGACGTCATCCCGGCGGCGAGCGCCGCCCTCATCTTCTTTGATGCCATAGACATGCCTCTCTTCGAGCCCGAACCACCGTTCTGGTGGTTCGGGCCAAGAGTATCGGACGGCATCCGCCGTTGCCGGGGAACCAGGGTCAAATCCCCGTGACCGAAGATGAACGATTCGTGTCCTCGGCGTGAGACGATTCTGCGCCCGAGCCAGAGGGCCCGGGCCCCTACGTCAGGTGAAGTCGGGTCAGGAAGGGCCGGGCGATGGCCATGAGAGCCGCCGACGGCTTCAAGGCGAGAAACGACACGAACTGCTGACGGGCGATTCTCTCGTTGCCCGGAGTCGACGCGGCCGCGATGGCGTAGTAGAGGCGCGGCGCGGGGTCTCGGGGGGCCGCCACGATCGCGCTGCGCAGCCGCGCGATCCCCACCGAGACGGTCGCCGCGTTGTGCTGGGCGCTGCCGGCCGAGAAGTCCAGCCAGCCCGACTGGGTGAGGGCCACCACGTTGTTGGGCGCCAGGGCGAGCACGCGCTGGTAGGCGTCGAGAGCGGCGACGGGGTTCGCGTTCGCGGTGTCGGCCTCGGCCTCACTAAGAAGCTGCGTGATCTGCGCCGAGCGGCCGAGGCTGAGCGAGCCGGTGATCGAGTTGCCGGCCTGGCGCGGGACGATCGCCGAGTACAGCACGATGAGAATCGCCACGGCGAAGGCAACGCCGGCCACCACCAGGTAGCGCCGGCGGCGCACCCGCGTGCGCACAGTCGGCGCGTCTAAGGAACTCAGGCTCGCGCGAGCCGCGACCAAGGCCGCGCTCTCGCGCGCGACGATCCGTCGATAGGCCGCGTCGTCGAGGTCGCCGCTCTCGTGCTCGCGCTTGGCGTCATCGAGGCTCGCCTCGCGCAGGGCGATCTCGTCGCGCAGGCTCTCTAGGCTCGGCGTCGCCACAGCCGCCAGCCTACGAGGAGAAGAACGAGCCCGGCGCCGGCGGGTGCGAGCCACAACAGCGCGCCAATGCCCCTCGTCGATGGACTCAGCAGGATCGTCGGGCCGTACACCGACTCGAGCGAGGTCAGAATCGCACTGTCCGAGTCGCCCTCGGCCACGCGCGCTGCGATCTCACGGCGCACGGCGATCGAGGACGTGGCGTTGGACTGGGCGACCGAGAGGTCCTCGCACGAGGGACAGCGCACCAGTGACTCCAGGTGGGCGACGCGCGCGGCCCGACTCGGCGTGGAGGGTGAGGCCACGCCCACCAGCACCGCGACGGCCACCAGGGCCGCCAGGTAGAGCCAGAAGGACGTGAAGGTCTTCACGTGCGCACCCTGGCCACGACGCGCTCGAGCTGGCTCGCGCGCACCGGCCCGAGCAGCGTCGCCACCACCCGACCGTGGCGGTCGATGATAAAGGTGGTCGGCGGCGAGGTCACCCCGTAGCGGTTGGCGATCGCCCCCTGGGGATCGATCACCGAGGGGTAGAGCGAGCCGTAGTGGCGCGCGAAGGCCGCGGCCGCCCCCAGGGTGTCGTTGAAGATAACGCCGACCAGCTCCACCCCGCGATCCCGCTCGGTCCAGGCGAAGGTGGAGAGCTCGGGCGCCTCGGCCACGCAGGGCCCGCACCACGAGGCCCAGAAGTTCACGACGACGACCTTGCCGCGCTGGTCGGCGAGATTGAAGGTGCCCCCGCCGAGCTCGCGGCCCGCGAGCGCCGGCGCGAGACGCCCGAGCAGCGGGCTGGGCGCCGACGTCGCCTCGAAGGGCCGACGCGTGGCGAGCAGCACCGTAACACTCGCCACGACGACGAGCGCCGCGAGGGAGGTGACGAGCACGCCGCGGCGCATCAGTCCTCCCGCGCGCGCCGGCGCACGAACGTGAGAGCCGATCCGAGCCCCACGACGATGCCGCCGATCCACAGCCACGCGAGCAAGGGCTCGACCGTGACCCCGAGCACGACCGAGCCGGCGGGCAGGTCGCTGCGGATCTGGGCGCCGCTGGTTGCGCCGTTGCCGCCGATCGCGTCGAAGGTCACGTACACGTCGCGCACGAGCGATGAGTCGATGGCGGGCGTGCCGACGGGCTGGCTCGAACGACCAGTGAACGTGGTCACCGCCGGATAGAGAGGGTGCCCGCCCACGGTGACGAGAACCTGCGTGGCGCTCGCGAGCGGGCTCTTTACCTGACGAAAGCCCTCAAAACCGACCAGCTGGCCGGCGATCACCGTGCGCTGGCCCTTGGCGAGGGTCACTTCGCTGCGCGAAGCGTAGCTCGTCGACGTGACGACGCCCACCGCGAGGATCACCACGCCGAGGTGGGTCACCATGCCCCCGGTCGTCGGCGCGCGAAGGAAGGAGAGGCGTTGACCGCGCTGGGCCGCGGCCGCAACGTTGAGTCGCAGCGTGCGCAGGGCCGCGCCGGCCGCCACGCTCGCGAGGAAGAGCGCCACGAGCTCGGTCACCTTTCGCACGCCGGCGACCTCGAGGACGACGACGAGCGCGAGTGCGACCCAGGCCGAGACGCGCACGCGCTGCCACAGGACGCTCGCGCGCGCGCTGCGCCACCCGGCGAGGGGGGCGAGCGACATCAGCGCCAGCACGACGACGCCCGCGGGTGCGGCCACGCTCGCGAAGTACGGCGTGCCCACCGTCACCTGGGCGCCGTTCACCGCCTGATAGAGCAGGGGGAACAAGGTGCCGAGCAGAACGACGGCGGCGAATCCCACGAAGAGCACGTTGTTGGCGACGAAGAGACCCTCGCGCGAGAAGGGGTCGTCCACTCCCACCGGGGTGCGCAGCGAGTCCCCGCGCCAGGCGAGAAGGCCCAGCCCTCCGGCGAGGCAGACGAAGAAGAAGCCGATCAGAAGAGGCCCCAGCGTCGAGGACGAGAAGGCGTGCACGCTCTGCAGTACACCCGAGCGCGTGAAGAACGTGCCGAGCACCGTGAGAGAGAACGTGATGATGGCCAGCGCCAGGTTCCAGACGCGAAAGAGTCCGCGCCGGTCCTGGACGATGACCGAGTGGATGTAGGCGGTCGCCGTCAGCCAGGGTAAGAGGGCGGCGTTCTCGACCGGGTCCCAGCCCCAAAAGCCTCCCCAGCCGAGCACCTGATAACTCCACCACGCCCCGAGCACGATGCCCACCGACAGCGCCCCCCAGGCGAGAACACTCCATCGGCGCTGCTCGAGCGCCCAGGTCTCACTGACCCGCCCGGTGACCAGCATCGCGATCGCGAAGGCGAAGGGCACGGTGAATCCCACGAAGCCCGCATACAGCAAGGGCGGGTGCGCGGCGACCAAGGGGTTGTCCTGGAGGAGCGCGTTGGGTCCGGCCCCCTGAGAAAGCGGGTTCGCACTCGCCACGAAGGGATCGGCCGGGCCCACCATGAGAAACGTGAAGAAGGCCGACGCGAGGAACATCACGGCCGCGGCCACCACCACGACCGGCTCGTCGCGGCGTCGCCGGTAGTACGAGACGACGCCGAGGGTCATGGCGTCGAGCAGCAGCACCCACAGCAGCAGGGACCCCTCGAGCGCCGACCACATGCCGGTGATGGAGTAGAGCAGCGGCGTGAAGGTCGCGTTGTTCTCGGCCACGTAGGCGAGGCGAAAGTCGTGGGTGATGAGCGCGTACTGCATCACGCCCACCGCGAGGGCGACGCCGCCAAGCGAGATCGCGGCGTAGAGGCGCGCGTGCGCGCGTGCGCCGCGTCGCCAGGCGAGCACCTGGTGGACTGCGCCCACCAGCGTCGCGGCGAGGGACAACCAGAGCGCGGCGCGCCCGAGGAGCGAGTAGCTCACCGCACGCTGCCGTTTCGAGCCCGCACGCGGCTCGGGTGCTGGGCGATGTAGGTGGCGGTGTGCTTGACCATGATCTGGGTCGCGTGAAAGACGGTGCCGCGTGCGGAGTCGAAGTGGCCGACGACGACCACCGGGATGTTCACCTGGAAGAGCTGGGGCGGGCTACCCACCTCGGACACGCGAATCACACCCTTGCTACCGGCGAGCAGGAAGTCCGCGCCGACGGCACTGCGTGAGACGGGTGCGGTCACGACGCCCTCCAGGCGGATCTCGCGGGTGCCCAACGTCGCGCGCTGAGCGAGGGCCTGATCGACGGTCTCGAAGTAGTTGAGCGAGTGCAAGAGACCCTGGCTGAGTAGCGCGAGCACGGCAGCGCCGATCAGGACCAGTACGACCACGACGCGCAGTCGCCCGCGCGGCTTCGCGGCACCCACCGTAACGGGCGCGAGATCCAACGTGTCAACCACGGCGCCT
>JAJYGN010000109.1 GCA_021790675.1 Actinomycetes bacterium | reverse complement strand
ATCTCGGTACGCCCGACGGTGGTCAGGTGGTCGTATTCGGCCCGCAACTTCTCGAGCGTCTCTTTGGTGATGCGATGGATCTCGCCGGCCATGGGTCTCCGCCTCTGGTAAGAGTCTGAGTTTACCGACCCCGTCCCCGCGAGTTTGCCCGTGCCGCCCCGCGCCGAGCAGACTGACGGGGGAGGAAGCCATGACCAACCAGCACACGCATCGCGTCGCCGTGATCGGCGGTGACGGCATCGGACCCGAGGTGACCGCGGCCGCACTGGCGGTCATCGCCGCCGCTGGCGTCGAGCTCGCGACGACCAACTACGACCTGGGGGCGGCGCGCTACCTGCGCGACGGCGTCGTCCTCGACGACGCGACCCTCGAGGAACTGCGAGGATTCGACGCCATTTTGCTGGGCGCGATTGGCCCGGCGATCGGCGACACCCGCATCCCCGGGGGAGTGCTCGAGCGCGGCCTGCTGTTGAAGATGCGCTTCGGCCTGGACCTCTACGTGAACTACCGGCCCTTTCACGGCGTCGCCGGCTCCATCGCCGAGGGCTGCACCTTCTCGATCGTGCGCGAGAACACCGAGGGGCCCTACGCGGGAGAGGGCGGCACGCTGCGGCGCGCCACCGCCCACGAGATCGCGACCCAGGGCTCGGTCAACACGCGCTTTGGCGTCGAGCGCTGCGTGCGCTACGCCTTCGAGCGCGCGAGCACGCTTTCTAACCCACGCCTCACCCTCGTGCACAAGACCAACGTGCTGACCTTCGCCGGCGACCTGTGGAGCCGGGTCGTGACCGAGGTCGCCCGGGAGTATCCCGCGGTCGCCGTGGACTACAACCACGTCGACGCCGCCTGCATCTACCTGGTGGAGAACCCCGGTCGCTACGGGGTGATCGTCACCGACAACCTCTTCGGCGACATCCTCTCGGACCTGGCCGGCGCGGTCACGGGGGGCATCGGCTACGCGGCCAGCGCCAATCTGAACCCGGCGAGGACCGGCGCGTCCATGTTCGAGCCGGTGCACGGCGCGGCCCACGACATCGTGGGCACGGGTCGGGCAAACCCGCTGGCGGCGGTCTCGAGCGCCGCGCTGATGCTCGAGCACCTCGGCGAGGAAGCGGCCGCACGGCGGCTCTCTCGCGCGGTGGCAGACTTTGACGGAGACGTCGCGACGCTCGGCACCGCCGGGATCACCGCGCAGCTGATTGAGAGGTTGTAGATGCCCATCACCCCCACCAAGAAGATCTGGATGGACGGCACCCTGGTCGACTGGGACCAGGCGACGGTGCACGTGCTCAGCCACGGGCTCCACTACGGCACGGGGGCCTTCGAGGGCATTCGGGCCTACAAGACGCCGCGCGGCGTGGCGATCTTTCGCCTGCGCGAGCACATGGAGCGTCTGATCCGCAGCTGCAAGATCCTGATGATGGACGTGCCCTTTAGCGTCGACCAGCTCTGCGACGCGGCCCTGGAGATCGTGCGCGTCAACGAACTCGACAACGGCTGCTACCTGCGTCCCCTCGTCTACCTCGGCTACGGGGAGATGGGTGTGAACCCGCTGCCGGCACCGGTCAACGTCGCCATCGCGGCCTGGCCATGGGGCGCCTACCTCGGCGACGAGGGCCTCGAAAAGGGCGTGCGCATGAAGATCTCGTCGTGGCAGCGCCACGGGGTCAACGCGATGCCCACCGCCGCCAAGGGCACGGGCATGTACCTCAACTCGGCTCTCGCGAAGGTCGAGGCGATGAAGGCCGGTTACGACGAAGCGATCCTGCTCGGACCCGACGGACGCGTCTCGGAGTGCACCGGTGAGAACCTGTTCGTCGTGCGCGACGGGGTCATCATCTCGCCCCCGCCATCAGAAGCCGGCGCCCTGCCGGGGATCACCCAGCAGACGATTGTCAAGATCGCGAACGACCTGGGCTACGAAGTGCGCTTCGAGGCCATGATCCGCACCGACCTCTACCTCGCCGATGAGGCCTTCCTCACCGGCACCGCGGCCGAGGTTGTGCCGATCTCCTCGGTGGACGATCGCGTCGTGGGAACGGGATCGCCCGGTCCTATCACCAAGGCCCTCCAGTCGATCTACTTCCAGGCGGTGCGCGGTGAGCGCACCGAGTACGAGGAGTGGCTCGCCCGGGTGTAGTTCCACGCGGCGGTAGTGTCAAAGGGTGACACAACCCACGTTCGTCCCGGTTCCGGCCGCCGGTGAGGTGCGGCCCTCGATGGCTCTGCAGCCGCCCGAATTCTCTCGTCCGCTCAAGGCCGGCCTGGTGCGCGGTCCGCGCGTGAAGGCCGGCGCCAATTACGGCACGCCGGCGCCCGACGCCGGTTACGCCCTCGGGCTCGCCGCGCGCGAGGTGAAGTCCCTCGCGTTCGAGCACGAGCACGATCGCCACGACGTGGTCATCGGCGTCGCCCTGGTAGCGGCCAAGCGCGCCAGCCTGGTGGGGCGCGCGCCGACGCGCGACGACGTCAGGCTGGTGCTCGAGCACTTCGGACTCGCCAGTCCGGTCAGTCGCGCGGCCAGTGCGCCCTTCGCCGGGCTCGCGCACAGCTACGTCGCCCAGCGCCACTTCGTCGACGCCGTCAGCGAGGCCGACCTGCGCCCGCGCGACGCCGTGTCTCGCTACTAACACTGAGGTATCCATGAGCTTCTTTCTCACCGACGAGCAACGAGCCTTTCAGAAGGTCATGCGCGAGTTCGTGGACGCGCGCATCGCGCCCCACGCGGCGCGTTACGACCGCGAGCAGGTCTTTCCCCAGGAGAGCTTCGACGCCTGCGTCGAGCTTGAGCTGCCGTCACTGGCGGTACCCGCGCAGTACGGCGGCGCGGGGGCCGACATGGTCACCCAGGCGATCATGGCCGAGGAGATCGCGCGCGCCTGCGCGTCGACGTCGGTGACGATGCTGATCTCCAAGCTGGGCATGCTGCCGATCATGAACTTCGCCTCCGAGGAGATCAAGCAGCGCTACCTGCCGCGCATCGCCACCGGCGAGATCCAGGCCAGCTACTGCCTCTCCGAGGCTGACGCCGGCAGCGACGTCGCCGCGATGCGCACGCGCGCCGTGCGCGACGGCGACGAGTACGTGATCAACGGATCGAAGTACTGGATCACCAACGCCGGGGTATCCCAGACCTACACGGTCTTCGCCGCCACGGACCCGACCGCAAAGAGCCACGGCATCACGTGCTTCCTCGTTGAGAAGGACTGGCCCGGCATCAGCTTTCCCAAGCACGAGGACAAGCTGGGACTACGCGCCTCGCCGACGGGCGAGGTGGTCTTTGACAACGTGCGCGTGCCCCTCTCACATCGCATCGGCGAGGAGGGCCAGGGCTTCCTGATCGCGATGCACACGCTGGACCGCTCGCGCCCGACGATTGGGGCCCAGGCCGTGGGCATCGCCCAGGGTTCGATCGACTACGCCGCACAGTACATGAAGGGCCGCAAGGCCTTCGGCGGTCCGATCAGCGAGCTCCAGGGTCTGCGCTTCATGCTGGCCGACATGGCCATGCGCACTGAGGCCGCGCGCGCCCTCGTCTATCGAGCCTGCGCGACGATCGACGCCGGCGACCCCGACAAGAACCTCTCGTACCTCGGGGCGGCGGCCAAGTCCTTCGCGTCGGACACGGCGATGAGCGTGGCCACCGACGCGGTCCAGCTGTTGGGCGGCTACGGGTTCACGAAGGACTTCCCGGTGGAGCGGTTCATGCGCGACGCGAAGATCACCCAGATCTACGAGGGTACCAACCAGATCCAGCGCGTCGTGGTAGCAAAGCACCTGCTCAAGTAGGGTTTTTCTTCTCGCGTCGGGACGACTTTTCACGATTTTTCGCATTTCATCCCTACTTCATCCCTACCGCGCGACCGTTGGGATGCGTGGCGACGATACGAGAACGACGGCCGGGTGTCTGGGAGGTACGCGGCTTCGCCGGCAAGGACGAGACGGGCCGTCCGGTGCAGGTCAGTCGGACGGTGCGTGGAACGAGGAGGGACGCCCAGCGCGTCGCCGCGGAGATGACCCTGAAGCCCTCTACCGTCGCCGCGCGACGTCTGACGGTTGCCGAGATGCTCGACCTGTGGGCCGAGACCGAGGGGCCCACCTGGGCCCCGTCGACCGAGCGCGACCAGCGGAGCCGGATTCGCCTGGTGAAATCGGACCGCATCGCCGCGCTGCCCCTGTCGCGGCTCAGCGCGGTCGAGGTCGATCGGTGGCACGCCCGTCTGGCCGGCCGAGGGGTGGGCGAAGGGTCCATCAAGAATCAGCACACGGTGCTGCGCGCGGCGATCACGCTGGCGGTGAGGTGGGGATGGCTGTCGACGAACGTCGTTGCCGTGGCGCGACTCGGACGACGCAAGAGCGAGCCTCGAGGAACGCTGAGCATCGAGGAGGTGCGCCGCGTCCTCGAGAGCGCGACGACTCTCGTGACCGACGGAAAGATGGAGCCTCAGGCCGCGGTGGCACTGCGCCTGGCCGCGGTGACCGGTGCGCGCCGGTCCGAGCTGGCCGCGTTGCGCTGGCGTGACCTCGATGACGGGCACCTGACCATTGATTCGAGCATCGCCATCATTCGAGGTGGCTCTAGCGGTCCAACATTGCGCGACGATTCCACCAAGACCGCGAATCGACGCGTGATCTCACTCGACGCGACGACACTCACGCTGCTCGATGAGTTGCGGGCCAACTTCAGCACCTTCGGCCCGTGGATCCTGTCAACGGGAGAGGCACCGGTGAATCCGGAGCGCCTCACCGCGTGGTGGCGCAGGTCGCGTGATTGTGCGGGTGTCGCGGCCCGGTGGCGACTGCACGACCTACGCCACTGGTCGGCGACGATCTCGATCGCCCGGGGCCACGACATCCGCACCGTCGCCAACCGCCTGGGGCACGCGAACCCCTCAATGACGCTACGCACGTACGCCCACGCCGTCGACTCGACCGACGCTCCGATCGCCGCCGCTCTCGGATCGGTGCTCGACACGCACGAGACAGAGCCCACTGCCTCAGAGCTCGACGTTGCCCGCGGCGAGGAGGTCTTCTAGCGCCGAGACGGGTATCAGGACGCGCCGGCCGAGCCGGAGTGACCTCAGGACCCCTGCGGCGACCAGTTCGTACGCGAAGGAGCGAGACACGCCGAGAGCTCGAGCGGCCTCCGTCACGCTCACGAGCATCCGTGGAAGCACCTCGACCTTGCCTGAATGCCCCGTAGCTGGGTGACGTGGCATGGCGACGTCGACGGACCTGGTGACAGACACTGCGCTCATGGATCTCCTTTTACGGGTATTGAAAAATTCGCCCTCTATAGAAGTAGCCACACTTTTCCGCCACTTTCGAACGACAACTTGGGGCGAGGTCCCAAATTCCTTTGAGAAACCCCCACTTTTCAACGATTTTGAAGATCTTCCAGCGAGCCCGACGGGCCGCCGGAGCGCTGCG
>JAJYGN010000022.1 GCA_021790675.1 Actinomycetes bacterium | reverse complement strand
GCCGGTCACGCCGTGCCAGCCGCGCTCGGCCAGGCGCGCGACCTGGCGCGCGAGGATCTGGCGGGGCGAGACCGCGACGGGCTCGCCCTCGACGCTCTGCACGTCGGCGAAGACGATCGCCGTCTTCTCGTGCCAGGGCACCAGGCGGATCGTCGAGAAGTCCGCGACGAAGGCGAGGTCGCCGTATCCGCGCTCCCACGAGGTGAGGGCGAACCCGTCCACCGTGCGCATGTCGACGTCCGAGGCCAGCAGGTAGCTGCAGCCCTCCACCGCCCCCTCGAGGTACTGCGCGGCGAAGAACGCGGCGTCGATCCGCTTGCCCTGCAGTCGTCCCTGCATGTCGGTGATCGCGAGGATCACCGTGTCGATGTCGCCGATCTTGATGCGCGCGAGCAACTCGTCCTTGGATAGTCGACCCGCTACTCGAGACGTCATGTGTCCTCCCCTAGACGGTCAGCCGATAGTAACCGTGAGGCCCGGCATTGTCCAAAACGTCACGCCCCTCAACGCGTCTCATGAACGTGAACTGGCGGCTCCTCGTCGCGACGCACTCGAGGCGTCAGCGCGTCGCGACGCTTCGCTCGCTGGGCCACTCCAACGGTGGGCCGGCGAATGCCGGCCCACCGTTCGCGTCAGATGCTGAGCTCGTGCTCGATCGCCGCGAGCTCTTCGGCCGTGCCCTGGATCTTGGGGCCCTTGAACCACTTGCGCGCCGAGACCGCGTACCAGATGCCCGCGAATCCGAGCACCACCGCGACCGCCACCGGCGTGAAGTTGAAGTCCGAGAAGGTGATCGGAGACGCCGTCGGCAGCATGAAGAGCACGCAGATGAAGGCGACCCAGATGATGGCGACCCAGTTGATGAATGGCCCCCACTTGCCCAGCTTCCACGGGCCGGGAACGAAGGCGGCCGAGTTGATGCGCCGCAAGAAGACGGGGATCAGGTAGGCCACGTAGAGGCCGATCACCGCCACCGAGGTGACGGCGAAGTAGGCGACCGCACTCTTGAGATACGTCGCCGAGAGGATGAAGGCGCCCACCGCACCGAACCACGCCGAGTGCACCGGCACGTGACTGCGCTTGCTCACGTGGTGGAAGTAGTCCGAGAAGGGCACCGCGCCGTCACGCGAGAACGCGTAGATCATGCGCGAGTTCGCCGTCACCGAGGCGATGCCGCAGAAGAACTGGGCACCGATCACGACGAGAACCAAGAGCTCACCGAGCACCCTTCCGGTCGCGTGCTCGAAGATCATGACCCAGGGCGCGCCGCCGAATGCGCCGGGCACGTCCGCGTAGCTCGAGTAGGTCGAGCCCGCCAGGCTGAAGGGGAACGCGTGAGGAATCGCGGCGCTGACCCCGACGAGCAGGATGAACCCCGCCACCCACGACACCCAGATGGAGCTGACAATGCCCTTGGGCCCGGAGATCGCGGCGTTGTGGGTCTCCTCGGTCACGTGGGCCGACGCGTCGTATCCCGTGAACGTGTACTGGGCCACCAAGAGGCCGAGCAAGAAGACGTAGAACGGCGCCGAGAAGCCCGAGAGCCCCGAGAAGGCGTGCCAGCCCGCCGAGCCGAAGATGAAGCTCATGGACTGGTGAGAGTGCGAGGACGGCGCGACGTAGAGCAGCACGACGATCACGGCGACGCCAAAGAGGTGCCACCACACCGAGACCTTGTTAAACAGCGAGACGACGCTCACGCCGAAGGTGTTGATGAGTCCCTGGAGGAACAACAAGATGCCCGTGATCGCCACCACGTGACCCGGTGAGGTCCACGAGATGTGACCGGTCAACAGCTGCAGGAATGCCGCGACCGAGTAGCCACAGCCAAAGGTGATTCCCGCGGTGACGGCCACCTGGCCTAGCAGGTTGAACCACCCAGCGAACCACGACCAGATCGGCCCGCTCTTGCCCGGAGCGAGCTTCGCCGCCCAGTAGTAGAGGCCGCCCGCGGTTGGATAGGCCGAGCAGATCTCAGCCATGGAGAGACCGGCGAACATGACGAGTCCACCGACGAGCACCCAGCCCCAGATCATCGTGGGCGGACCGCCGTGTGACAGTCCGTAGCTGTACAGCGTGAGACATCCCGACAAGATCGAGATGATCGTGAATGAAATGGCGAAGTTCGAGAAGCGACTCATGTTGCGGTTCAACTCTTGGGCGTAACCCATTTGATGAAGTCGCTCGGTGTCGCTCAACATATCTGTCGGCCGGTCAAGTCCCTCTGGCATGTTTCCCCCCACTCGCAACCCCAATTGAGCTGCATTGGCGAGAGCATAGAATCGGCCCCCCGTGTAATCAAGGGTTTCGTCGCACGCAACGTCGTCGTCGCGACACTGCGATCGCGCGACGCGCATTACTCACACGGCGATGCGAACAACTCGTCGGCGTGGCGACGCTTCAGACGCGCCCGCAACTCATCAAACGATGCCGCGCCGTCGTGACGCCGAGGTGACATCAACGTGACGAGAACGTGAACACGTAGGTCGATCACACTCTCGATCAGCGAGGACACCGTGAGGCGATCGCGCGTTTCGCGACGCGCTGGATCTACAGGCGCGAAGCGACCAGCACGTCGCGCGCGACCACGCGCAGCGCCACGCGATCGCCGAGCTCGATGTCGGCAGCGACGTCACTACGCACGTCCACACGCACAATGACTTCGTCGAGCTGGACGGTCATTCGCGTCGTGGCGCCGAGGAAGCTCTTGTGGGTGACAAAGGACCGCGCTGCGGAGTCGGCCTCGAGGGCGACGTCCTCGGGACGCAGCAGCGCGTCCAGGGCTCCGCTCGCGGGCGCGCCCTCACGCACGCGACAGGTCGCTCCGAAGAGCGTCACCTCATCACCGACTCGCTCGACCGGCACGCGCGACGAGACGCCGACGAACTGGGCGACGAAGGCCGTCGCCGGACGCGAGTAGAGCTCGGCGGGCGTGGCCGTCTGCTCGCCGCGGCCGGCGTTCATCACGCAGACCCGATCAGCCATCGAGAGCGCCTCCTCCTGGTCGTGGGTGACGAAGACCGTCGTGATCGCGAGGCGCTGTTGGAGCGCGCGAATCTGGTCGCGCAGCTCGAGGCGGACCTTGGCGTCCAGGGCCGAGAGGGGCTCATCGAGCAAAAGGACGCGCGGCTCGATGGCCAGAGCCCTCGCCAGGGCGACGCGCTGCTGCTGGCCGCCGGACATCTGGTGCGGGTACTTCGTCGCCTGGTCCGCGAGGCCCACCAGCTCGAGCAGTTCACCGGCCTTGGCGCGGCGGGCCCTGGCGTGCACGCCGCGCATGCGAAGTCCAAAGGCCACGTTGTTGAGGGCGTTCATGTTGGGAAAGAGCGAGTAGCTCTGAAAGACCATGCCCATGTCGCGCTTCTGGGCGCTGACGCGCGCGACGTCAACCCCGTCGACGAGCACTCGCCCGGCGTCGGCCGCCTCGAAACCCGCGAGGGTTCGCAGCGCCGTCGTCTTGCCACAGCCCGAGGGACCGAGCAGGGCCACCAGTTCGCCCGGTTCGATCGAGAGGGAAAACCCGTCCAGGGCGCGGGTGCGCCCGTAGAGGCGGGTCAGGTTCTCGAGCACGACGCGCGCGCCGCTCGGGGCCGCGTTCGCCGGCGACGAGCTCATCGTCGCCGGGCTCGTCGGTGTCTGGGTGATCTCGCTCACGCCCCCGTCCTTCTGCGCGCCCGTCTCGACTCGGAGCGATCCAGAGACACGATAACCGTGATGAGCAGCCAGGTCCCGATGAGCGACAGCATCGAGACCATGGTCGCGATGTGCCCGTCGGTCTGCTGGAACTGGTAGATCCACACCGGCACCGTCGTCCACAAGTCCAGGCTCGCCATCGTGAACTCACCGAGAACCAGGGCGATGGTAAGTACCGCCGCCGACAGCAATCCGGCGCGCAGGTTGGGCAGCACCACGCGCCAGAGGGTCTTCACCCAGTTGCCGCCCAACGAGCGGCTCGCTTCGACGAGGGTCTTCAGATCGATCGCGGCGAGGCCCGAGTCGAGCGATCGGTAGACGAAGGGCATCGACAAAATCACGTAGACCAAGCTCAGGAGGTACGGCGACGCCTTGAGCCACAGCGGCGCGGCGCGTAGCACGCCGAGAATCAACACGATCGGGGGGATCACGATGGGCAGGATCGTGATGAACTCCATCACCCGGCGCATGCGCGGCAGGCGCAGGTGCACATAGATCGTCGTCGGCACCATCAAGACGAGGGTCAGGACCAGAGTGACCGCAGCGAGCTTGAGCGACAGCACGAACGCGTCAGTGAAGCCGACCTGGCTGGGAATCGCCTTGAGCGCGTAGAGCGAGTAGCCCCCGGCGTTGTCAGAAAACGCGAAGCGCAGCCCCGCGTACATGGGGATGAGAAAGTACGCCCCGGCGAGCACGAGAACGACGAAGCGCCACAGTCGCGGCCGACGGCGACGGCGCCGCGGCGGATCGATCGCGAGGTCCTCGAGACCCTCGACCATCATCGAAGCCATTTCGACGCCCGCTTTCTCACGAGTCCGTAGAGGACCATGGTGACCGCCAGCACGAGGAACATGCCGAGCCCAATCGCGTAACCGACGTTCTCCTGGCCCGAGAGGGCGTTGCCCGCGAGCAGGTTGCCGATCTGGATCGGCGCGAGCGTGATGGTGCCGGCGGTGAGCGTCTCGGCCGTGGCGTAGGCGGCGAACGCGCTGCCAAAGAGCAGCAGCATCCCGCCGAGCACCGAGGGCATCAGCACCGGGATCCCCACGTGACGCCAGTAGCGCCACGAGGACGCCCCCATGTTCGAGGCCGCCTCACGCCACGACGCGCGAAGCCCCCCGAGGGCCGGCGTGATCACGAGAACCATCAAAGGGACCTGGAAGTACATGTAGACGACCGCGACCCCGTAAAAGGAGTACAGGTTGAAACCGAGATTGGCCGGATTCAGGTGCACGGCCGACAGCCACGTCGTCAACACACCGGTCGAGCCCAAGGTGGCGATGAACATGAAGGTGAGGTTGATGCCGCCAAAGTTGGCGAGCACGCCCGAGGCGGTAGCCACCAGGCGGCGTACGAGTCCGCTGCGCGAAGTGAGAATGGCGTAGGCGAGGAAGAGGCCGAGGATCCCGGGGATGACCGAGGTGATCGCGGCCAGCAGGACCGAGTTCTCGAAGCCGAGCAGGTACGTCCCGTGGCTGACCAGCGTCACGTTGGCCGTCGTGAGCTGGCCCTTGGGGTTGCGAAAGGCGAAGTCGATCACGGCGAGGATCGGGATGCCGAGACCGAGGAAGGTGTAGAGGAGAAAGGGCGAGACCGCGAGCGTGGGCCCGAGGAAGCGCAGGGCGCGACGGCGCGGACGCGTAACGATTCCCGCGGCGGGCGTATCGCCCGCCGCGGGAATCAACGCATGATCAGACGTCGACGTCGTCACTGACTACGGACCTGAGGTGACCTCGGTCGGCCAGTTGGCCGCCACGACGTTCCCGGCCTTGGTGATCTGGGCCTGCGTCGGGTACTGCACGCCGTGGGTCGGTGCCTTGGGTAGGGCGGCCAGCAGCTTCGCCGGCGCCAACTTGTGGGCCGTCATGTAGGCGAGCTCCACCGGACGGGCCATACCCGCGAGCCAGAGGTTCTGACCCTGGTTGGAGTAGAGGAACTCCTCCCACAGGC
>JAJYGN010000052.1 GCA_021790675.1 Actinomycetes bacterium | reverse complement strand
CAGTCTGAGGTTCCCCAGAAAGAGTAGATACGGTTTTCATGTTGCGATGCGTGCTATTGAGTCCAATGATGTCTCATAGTTGACGGGGCTGACGTTGCTGTGGAAGTTGATGCAACCGGCGACGCCGGCACGCAGTTCATCCATGTTGGCGAACACGTGACGATAGAAGTACTCGTGCGTGAAGATCGACCAGAAACCTTCGGCGCTGGCGTGGTCGAAGCACGAACCGATTTCCCCCATCGAGCGCACGATGCCGAGCTGCTCACAGAGCGCCGCCACGCCTCCGTCTGGGTATGACGGTCTGAACTGGCCCCACTTGGGGTGCTGTGACGGTCTGAATTGGCCCCACCCTCACCAACCCCAGCCCTACGTTCGAAGGTCGACCAAGACCACGAGCGAGGGAGAAGGAGATGACGAGAGTGGAGCAGTTTGAAGATATCCGCCGTGACCGACGCCTGGAGGGAACGTCGATCCGCAAGTTGGCGAAGAAGTACCGGGTCCACCGGCGCGTCGTGCGTCAGGCGCTGGCCTCGGCAATGCCACCGCCGCGAAAGGTGTCGGCTCGGCGGGCACCAGTGATGGGCCCCTACGAGGCCACGATTCGCGCGTGGCTTCTCGCCGACCAGGATGCACCGAGGAAGCAACGCCACAGCGCGCGGCGAGTCTGGCAACGGCTCGTACGTGAACAGGGGGCGTCGCTCGCCGAGTCGACGGTGCGTGACGCCGTGCGGCGCATCAGGACCGAGATCGACCAACCCGCCACCGTGGCGACGGTGCCCCAGGTCCACGAGCCCGGTCGCGAGGGCGAGGTCGACTTCGGCGAGTTCTTTGCGGTGATCGCCGGGGTCACGATAAAGCTCTGGCTCTTCTCGCTACGACTGTCGGCGTCGGGACGGGCGTGCCACCGGGCGTTTCCCACCCAGGCGCAGGAGGCGTTCTTCGCCGGCCACGTCCACGCCTTCGAGCGCCTGGGGGGTGTGCCCGGCCGAATCCGTTACGACAACCTGAAGCCGGCCGTCGCCCGAGTGCTGCTCGGGCGAGAGCGCATCGAGTCCGAGCGGTTCATCCTGCTGCGCAGCCACTACGGCTTTGACTCCTTCTACTGCCACCCGGGCATCGAGGGGGCCCACGAGAAGGGCGGAGTAGAGGGGGACATCGGATGGTTTCGGCGAAACCATCTCGTGCCCGTGCCCACGGCGGCCAGCATCGCCGAGCTCAACGAGATGATCAGCGCCTTCGACGAGGAGGATCTCGCCCGAGTGATCGACGGACACCGGGCCACCATTGGCGTCGAGTTCGCCGCGGAGGCCTCGGCGCTGTCGGCGTTGCCGAGCGAGGGCTTCGACGTCGCCCGTCACGTGAGTGCCCGCGTGGACGCGAAGGCCCGGGTGTGCGTGCGCCAGTGCCGCTATTCGGTGCCGGTCTCGTTCATCGGCTCACGCCTCGACGTGGCCATCGGGGCCAGCGAGATCGTGGTCTCGGCCAAGAGCTCGGTAGTCGCCACCCACGAACGCCTCGTCGAGCGCGGAGCCGAGTCACTCTGTCTCGACCACTACCTCGAGGTCCTGGTGCGCAAGCCGGGGGCGCTTGCCACCTCGGTGCCGCTCGCCCAGGCGAGGGCGGCCCGGACGTTCGGCCCCGTCCACGACGCCTACTGGGCCGAGGCCCGCCGTCAGCTGGGCGACGCGAAGGGCACGAGGGCCCTCATCGACGCCCTGCTGCTGGCTCGCACGCTGCCCCGCGACGCCGTCGTGGCGGGCATGTCAGCCGCTCTGGCCCTATGCACCGTGAGCCCCGAGGTCGTCGCCATCGAGGCCCGCCGGGCCGCCGGCGAGCGGCTAGCCGAGGTGACCCCCCTCACGTCGCTCGCGGGAGACGATCGACCGGCTCCCGATCTCGCCGCCTACGACGACCTGCTGGGTGAAAGGCGGGTGGGGCGATGAGCGTACACACCGAGGAGGCGGCCGCGGCCGCCATCGATGCCGCGTGCCGGGAGCTGAAGCTGCCCACCGTGCGCGCCGAGGCGTCAGCTATCGCCGACGGCGCGCTGGCCGCCGGTCTCACTCACCGTGCCTATCTCGCCGACGTCCTGAGCGCCGAGGTCGACGAGCGAGCCGAGCGCCGGCGTCAGCGACGCATCGCCGACGCCCGATTCCCCCGCGTCAAGCGGCTCGACCAGTTCGACTGTGCCCGCTCTGCGGTCACCGAGGCCACGGTGGCCGCACTGGGGGCCGGCGCCTTCATCGAACGCGGCGACCCGGTGGTGCTGCTGGGCGACTCGGGCACCGGGAAGTCGCACCTGCTCATCGGCACGGGCATGGCCGCGGCCGATAGCGGTCGGCGGGTCCGCTACACCACGGCCGCGGCCCTCGTCAACGAACTCGTCGAGGCCAGCGACGAGCGCACACTGTCGCGGGTCATCGCCCGCTACGGGCGCGTCGATCTGCTCTGCATCGACGAGCTCGGCTACCTGAGTCTCGACGTGCGTGGCGCAGAGCTGCTGTTCCAGGTTCTAACCGAGCGAGAGGAGAGGCGCTCGGTGGCCGTTGCGTCCAATGCCCCCTTCAGCGAGTGGGGCCGGACGTTCAGCGACGCGCGCCTGGCCGGAGCCGTTGTCGATCGGCTGACGTTCCGCTCGCTCATCATTGAGACCGGGTCGAACTCCTACCGGCTCCGTAGCGCGAATACGGCAGCCGAGCGCTCACGAACAGCGATCCGATGACACCCTGCCTGGCGTTCGTCGAGTCCCGGCGTGGTTACTACAGGTCGGACGTGTCGAGAAGAACGCCCTTGCCAGACGGACCACGGTCGACTAGAAACATGTTCGGGAGTGGGGCCAATTCGGACCGTCACAGTGGGGCCAATTCACTCCGTCATACTCAAATAGTCGAGCGTCACCGACAATCGTCAGGGATTACGGGCGAACTGCCCCCTTTTCAGAGGCCTCTGAGATAGAAAGCAGGACCTTCGTGCTCCGGCGCCACTGCACGTTAGTGTGACGAATACCCGGACTTTCGAGAGGAACGGAGGATCCAAAGTGGCTTCTATTTGTGATGTCAGTGGCTGTAGCTCTCAAGCCACAAAGACGCTTGCGTACGCGTTGACAGTTCAAGGAATGCGCTTACCCGCCATGTCAGATGTGTGCGACACCCACGGCGAGGCAGCGAAGGCCGCCGGAAAGTGGCACACGGCATCGGCCGAGGGGGCGAAAATCAAGTTCGGCGGATTCGGTCTCAAGAATGCCCGCTTCCTGTCGCTAGGACCACTAGTCGACTCAACTGATACCTGAGCAGCAGGACTCGGTCTCGAGTAACAAAGATGGACACTCAGCTATTTGGCGATTCGGCGGTTTGAGCTAGGGGGTGTGGTCATGGTGGACTACAGGATTCTCTTGGGACCACTTGCACCTCATGTGCAGGGAGAACTTCTGCTTTGGGCTGGCAGCGTTGACTATCTTCTAGCGGCCCCCACTGGTCGGATCAGCGTGCGCTCATACGCAGCGGTTACTGAGAAGCGGCTGGTGCTGTCCCCTCGCGCTGAACCTTGGAAGATTATGGACATGTCATTTTCCGAGGTTGTCGCCATTGAGAAGAGCGGCGATGGGCGAACATATGCCATCACGTCGCACCCCCGCGACTATCCGGCTGAGCTTCTTCAGTACAACCCAGAAGGCGCCTTGGATTATGTGATCTACGTGCTTGACCTGGCTATGATCCCAGTTCTCGATAGGTGCCTTGAAGGCGCTCCCAACGGCCCTCTGAGCGCTCCTGGGCGTAATCAGAAGGTCAGCTCGGATGACATCACCGCAGCCAACTCGACTTTCGAGCCGGTGGAGCTTGAAGTTCCGGACCCGACGGACGTGGACTCAAGACAGATCGTACCAATGAGTCGCGTGAGTGCTGGAGTTGCAGAAGCCTTCTTGACGGTCATTGCGCCCTTCCTCGACGAGGAAGAATACGTAGTCTCAGCTGGAGAATCTGTGTGGGTTCAGTACGGACTGCAACATGGTCGTGGCAGCGGCGAGGGCATCTTGGCTGTCACAAATCGATCTGTCATCTTCGTATTGAACCGGACAGGAATGAGAGTCAAGATACCGCTCTTTGATGTGCAGAAGACGTGGAAGACTTTCATAGTCATTCCGAACTTCTCAGAGATTCATTTCAAAGCAGCGACCGGAGATGACTTCAGCTTCTATGCCACGAAGCGGATGTGCAAGGAAATCCTCTCGCTTCGCGTGGGTTGAACATGGTCCCAGTTGGAGTTGCTGGGTGGCGGGAAGTAGAGAGCGATGGACGTTGCGACTCCCACGGGAGGACCCGATCTAGTTTGGAGAAGTTGAGAACTCTGGGATCTGCCCCCAGTTCCCCTGACAAAGTGTCAGAAAGAGAAGAGGCAGGCCCCAAGGAAGAGCATGAGCGCTGATTATGGCCACATTGTCGAGGACTATGTCAGAGACATTGCTTCCAACATTGGAGTAGCAGACTTCGTCTTCCGACCCGCCACGGTTGCAAAAGGACCGAGCACTAGAGAGATCGGTGATGGTCTCCTCTGGGTCGGCCACCAAATGGCCATCGTCTCTGTGAAATCTAGGGAACCTAGATTGACCCCAGACACACCCGCTCGACGTGATTCTTGGCTAACAAAGAATATCGCGAAGGCAGTCGTTCAGATAAATGGGAGTTACCGCCATCTGACCAATGCAACTGACCTTTCTCTCACGTCAGAGCGCGGCGTCTCGATTCCATGGAAGCGCGAACTCGTCGACCAGTTCACTGGAGTTGTCATCGTTGACCACGAGGACCCGTGGAATTATGTGCCGAACACCGGCAAGGCGGCGATACCAACGGTTGTCCTGGCGCTTGGCGACTGGCTGACACTTCACCAGCGGTTCCCGAGCACGGCTGCCATCGTTCGCTATCTGCAGTGGCGAGCACGCAACGGACTTCCCAATCTTCCATTAGCTGCGGAGAAGGACATCCTCGCAAGTCATCACATTGCGGAGGAAGACCTCGAACGTGGCACGCCTTTTGAGGTCAGGAAGGGCGCGTGGGAGCAAACCTGGAGAGATCGCCCCGAGATTTTTTTTGGAACCAGACCAGATCACAAGTATGGGCTTGTTGTCGACAACATGATCGCCGGTGCGTCGGACCTTGACCCCGATTATTCAGCACTCAATACTCCTTCCGACTACCTCGGTGTTATCGAGTTTCTTGATCGGATTGCGCTGCTACCCCGAATTGAATTCGGCAAAGGTGTTCTCAAGAAGTGCCGAGAAGCAGGCGACTCGGGAGAACTTACAAGGATGATCTCGGTGCTTCCGCAGGGCGTCATTGTCTTCGTTGCCGATCCTGCTGAAAGAAGTAGTCGGTCACGATATCTTCAGAGCCTGACCGCAGCACGCCACTCCCAGATCGTTGAGGCCACCGGCATTACTGACTTAACAACTCTTGGAATCGCAACGGAGCCGATTCCCACTCCGGGTCGGTCACACGACTTCGTCCTCATTCGTGCGACGTTTCATTTCACCGCGGATGAGAAGATCCAACGTGATGAACTGTTCGGGCCGCTACCTCCCGAACTTCCCCAACTGCTCTTATCAAGATACGAGGGGTATGTGTAGGTCTTCGGCACGTTTCAAGTCAACGCGTGGAGTAACTCGCTTCGCCTGGAGCTTTCGCGAGGCATTCACCGCGCCAACGGAGAGGGCTTGAGCCTCATCTCGCAATTGGACACAACCCTCAACGACTCCAGGTCTCAGCCGCTCAGGAATTATGTGGGAGTAACGCTAACTATGCGCCCAGTGATTCGGTCCAGGTATTCCGGAGACTCTTTGTCTTTGATCTCTCAGGCCGCGTGAGCCTGAGAAGTAGCAGCGTAGTCTGCCTCGACCTCGCTC
>JAJYGN010000103.1 GCA_021790675.1 Actinomycetes bacterium | reverse complement strand
CGGGACGGCCCCCGCGAGAGTCGGGTCGAGCGCCCTGATAGCCGGGTCGGCCCCCACGCGCATCAGGTCGTCCACCGCGAGAGTCGGATCGAGCATCGCGACGATCATCTCGACGAGGGGCTCCGCGACGGTCCTCCGCTCCCGCGGAACGTCCGGCGTCGCGCGGTGGTCTTTTGCCAGGACGTGCACCAAAGGGCCGCTCACCGTAGGAGTTCCCCGAATAGGGACGATCTGTCGCCTCGCGCGGGTCCTCGTCGCGGCGCTTAGCAGGACGAAGCGAGCGGTTCACTGGTGTGCGCGACGGCGCGGGGCGAGCATCGCTGCCCCGACGCATCTCTGGCTCGCTTCGGCGCGCCCGTGGCGGGCCGCCCGCCGCGCTACGGCGCGGAGCACCCGAACGCGGCGATTCGGAATCCCGTTGACCGGGGGCGGAACTGGAGCGCGGTCCGAGCGTTGGGCGCCCACCACCCGCTCGACCAGCGTTGCCGCTCGGGCGGGCACGACGGGGCGAGGAGTCAGGGGACGGCACCGGACAATCCTACCGGTCTCACGTCACACGACCGACGGTCGATTCCTGGTTGCATCCGAAGCCCCGCTGTCGGCCCGCGAGGTCCAACGTCGGTGTCGGTTGCAGTTCGCTGCGAGGACGTCACTAGATTCAAGGTTCAGTCGCCTGTGATTCAAGGGAGGTCTCATGGCCGTCGTCATGCGAAACACGCCACGCACCGACCTTGCGCTCGTTGACGCGCTCGGCCGGATCGGAGTCGCCACGATCCACGAGGCCCAGGGCCAGCGCGGCCTCCTCGCATCGAACCTACGACCCACCATTCGGCCCGTGCGCGTCGCCGGGACGGCGCTGACCTGTGAGGTACCCCCCGGTGACAACTGGTCGATCCACATCGCGGTCGAAATGGCCCAACCGGGCGACATCCTGGTCGTCTCGCCGACGAGCCCGTGCGACGACGGCTACTTCGGCGAACTGCTCGGTACGAGCTACATGGCTCACGGCGTGCGCGGACTCGTCATCGACGGTGGCGTGCGCGACGTCGCCGAACTGACCGAGATGGGCTTTCCCATGTGGTCGCGATCGATCAGCGCCAAGGGGACCATCAAGGAGACGCCCGGTAACGTCCAAACCCCCATTGTCTGCGCGGGCGCCTACGTGCGCCCCGGTGACGTGATCGTGGCAGACGATGACGGCGTGGTCGTCGTTGCTCGTAAAGAAGCGGAAACAGTACTCGCCGCCGCACGACTTCGCGAGGAGAACGAAACCTTCAAACGCGCTCGCCTGGCCAGCGGAGAACTGAGTCTCGACATCTATGACATGCGCACCAAGCTCGTCGAACGCGGACTGACTTATGTCGATTACGCGGGCTGAACCATCGGCCTCCATCGTCGTCGCGCGATGGTGACCGTCTCACAATTGTCGAATTCAGTGTCACGTCAATAACTTCGCGAGGTTCGCGGCATCTCCGTGTTCATCACTTTCGCTACGAGGAAGTGCCCGGTGGAAGTCCCCCTCGACCAGCCACGACGCGAGGGGCTGCGCGTGGTCACCGACGTGCGCGCCTCACGCGACGAGCGATGATTGTCGAGGTGTTGATGCAGTGTTGATTCAACGTTGAGCGTTTCGAACAAGGATGTCAGGAACTCCACGCACGACCACATTTGGTGACCGAGCACTCATCGCAGGATGCTCGCGGGGAGCCGAAGCGCCGTTGCCCTGTCGATGGACGCTTCTGCTGTGAGCTGTTGGGAACCTGGGACACCGCGAGCAAGAGATGACAGATGACAACGTGAGGAGTGGGCGCGCGACCGTCGCGTCCGAGCGCGATCAGCGCGTACACCCTCGCGACGACGCGCCCGCGTCCCTCGCCCTCGAGACGTCGCCGACCGCTCACGTATGGCACCTCATTCGGGCGAACCAGGTGCAATTCATCGCCCAGGTCCTCGCATTCCTTCTGTGCGCGGCGTACGCGTACGCATTGATCAGATCACGCGACGCGACCAACGCCCCCCTCGCGAGCGAATGGCTGCGCCACCTCGCCACCTGGGCGCCCGTCGTGCCACTGCTCGTTCGCGTGCGCCGCCAGCGCGCGATGCGCGGTGCGTGGCTGGCCATGGCGGCCGGCGTCTTGATGTTCAACCTCGCCAGCGAGATACGCCGCGTCGACATCTCAGTCCTCGTTTACCTGGTCTCCCCGACACTGCGCGAGGTGCTCTTCGCGGCGTCCTACCTGGCGATGGCGGTGGCCGTGGCGATCATCATGCAGCAATCCTTCGGTCCGCGCGCCAACAGCGTGCGCCTCGACGGTGTGATCGCCGGCCTGGCACTGGCGTCACTCGCCTCGATGTACGACTTTAGCCAGAGCATCGAGATCAGCGGGCGCAGCCTGCTTGCCGAGTTCAACCTCTTCAATCCGATTCTCGTGATGGTCCTTCTGATCTTGCTCGGGGCGGGCCTGGTGCCCAAGCACTTCCGCACCGACGCCACCACGTCGCTGCTCCTCGTGGGCCTCGCCATCATCGCAGCGGGCGACGTCATCGCCCTCAATCCCCAATCCTTTGGCGACTGGACCTCGAACGCGCTGGTGAACATCGCTCCCCCGCTCGGGCTGAGCCTCCTGTCGCTCGCGGCCTGGCCGCCGATGGACCGGCCAGCTCGCCCGCTCGAACGCTTCGTCGTAGCGCGAGGGCTGAACCTCGTTCCGGTCATCTTCGGCGCGCTGTCGGTCGCCATCCTCGCAATCTCCATCTCGCGGCCCTCGTCAGAGTCGACTCGCTTGATGGCCCTCGGGGCGCTGACCCTGGTGATCTCGCGCATGGTCCTGACCCAAAGTGAGGTCCGCCAGCTCGGACGCAGCAACTTCCTTGAGGCCCGCACCGACCACGTAACCGGCCTCGCCAACCGACGCGCCTTCCTCGAAGACGGCGAGGCCCGCCTGAGCGCCCTCGGCGACGACGAGCGGCTCGGCATCGTCCTGATCGACCTCGACGGCTTCAAGGAGGTCAACGACTCGATCGGCCACGCCTACGGCGACGAACTGCTGCGCGTCATCGGCCAGCGGTTCGCGAATACGATCGCCACCCGCGGCACCCTGGCGCGCCTCGGCGGTGACGAGTTCGCCTACACCTTCGTCGTCGACGCCGACACCGATCCGATCACCTCGGTGAACGAGCTGGCCGCCACCATGGCCAATCCGGTCTCCCTGGATGGGACCAAGGTGCGCGTCAGCGCCTCGATCGGCGTCGCCCTGTGGCCCCAGCACGGTACGACCCACGCCGAGCTGCTGCGCAGCGCCGACGTGGCCATGTACGAGGCCAAGCACCGCCACGGCGGGGTCTGCGTCTACCGCGACGAGATCGACCTCAACAGTCGCGAGCGCCTGGCCCTGATCAACGAGCTGCGCACCGCCATCGAGCGCCAGCGCCTGACTCTGCACTTCCAGCCCACACACGACCTGCGCACTAACGCCGTCCACGGCGTCGAGGCCCTCGTGCGCTGGCATCACCCGACCCTGGGCCTGCTCCAGCCCGACTACTTCGTGCCCCTGGCCGAGCGAGTGGGCCTCATCGTGCCCCTGACGCGCACGGTGCTCGACCTCGCCATCACCGAGCTCGCCCGATTGGACCGCAACGGTCACCACCTGCAGATGAATGTCAACATCTCCCAGTGGGATCTCATGGACGAGCACCTGCCCGAGTCGATCGGGCGCATCCTGCAGTGGTACGACATGTCGCCCGAGCGCATCACGCTCGAGGTGACCGAGTCGAGCCTCGCCCACGACCCCGTGCGGGCCACGCGCAGCCTCAACACGCTGCGCGCAAGCGGCGTGAAGATCTCGATCGACGACTTCGGCGTGGGTTACTCCTCGATGTCCCAGCTCTTAGAGCTGCCGGTAGACGAGCTGAAGATCGACAAGTCCTTCGTGATGGCGCTGGAGTCGGACCCGCGCGCCATCTCACTGATCCGCTCGATCATCGAGATGGCCCGGGCCCTGCGACTGACCGTGATCGCCGAGGGCATCGAGAATGCCCGCAACTTCGAGGCCCTGCGCGGCGCCGGCGCCGACGTCATCCAGGGCGACTACGTGTCCCCGCCGCTGACGCGCGATGAACTTGACGCGTTCCTCGCGAGAACTCGCGATGAATTCGACGAGTTCCTCACGCGCACTAGTGACGAGGCGCCCGACGACGAGACGACCCCGCGTCGTCGCCGACACCTGCGCGTGGTCTAGGACGCCGCGCCCACCGGTTCAGGCTCCTCGGCCCGCGCGAGCCCTTCCTCACGCCGATGCGGCAAGAGGATGCGGGCCAGTACCGGAAAGATGATCGCCGAGACCACGGCCACGATCACGAGCGCCGCCGACGTCCTCGGACCCGTGAGGCCCGTGGCACGCCCAATCTCGGCGGTGGTGACCAGTAGCGTCAGCGGTGCCATCAGACTCACGCTGCCCGCGATCGAGAGCCGCCACGGGTAACCCCGACGGCGCAGGAACGGCGCCACCACCAGCCGCGGCACGCTCAGGGCCAGCAGCATTGCTCCCACGACCGGGGCCAGGGACACGACGTCGGAGCGAAGCGGCGTCTCCAGGCCCACCGTCAAGAAGAACAGGGGGACGAAGAAGCTGTTGCCCACGCTCGTCACCCGCTCGATGATCGCCTTGGCGTTGCCGATGACGCCGCGAAAGATGACCCCGGCGAGCAGGGCGCCCACCACCGTGGGCACGCGCAGGAAGCCCGCGGTCGCCACGACCCCAAAGAGCAGGGCGAAGGTGCCGCGTAGTCCGACCTCGAGGGGGTCGTCGCGCAAGAACCATCGATGAAAGTGTCGCGGCACGCGCGAGCGCAGCCGACGCACCAGCGCCGCCACGCTGAGGACGAAGACCAAGAATCCCAGCCCGCGTAGTCCCACCAGCACCGTCGCCAGGTTCGAGCCCTGCTTACCGGCGCCAAAAACGGACAACGCCGCGAGGTAGACGACCTCGGCGACGGCGCCGACCATCAACACATCACGCCCGAAACGATCCCCCATCCAGCCGTGCACGTGCAAGACCGGGACTGTCACGCCGACCGAGGTCGCGGCGCCGGCGAGGACCCAAATGGTCGAAGCGCCCGCCACGTGACCCACTAACAGCCAGGAGGCGAGTAGGGACACCGCAAAGAGCACCACCCCCATCACGACGGGAGCGCGCGACGCGCCCCAGATCTCGCGCAGGTCGAGCTCGAAGCCGACGAGGAACATCAGGATCATGAAGCCAAGTCCCCCCAAAGTGGCGACCGCTGAGCCGCTGGCGACGTCGCGCGCGACAATGAAGTGACTTAACACGACACCGGCCACAATTTCGACGACGGCGCCCGGCACACGCAGGCGCTCGCCCACCAGAGGGCAGATGAACGCTGCCAGGGCCAATGCCGCCAGCACGAAACTCACGTTCAGCGTCACGGGATCCTCCTCGGGGTGGGGGCGGGGCCCCTCGCGGACAATGAGGTTGCACCACCAGCCTAAAGAAGGTTTCTGACAAAAGCCTGTGAAGAGTCAGAGTCAGAGCACCACCTAGACGCGAAAGACCCCCACCTTACGGTGGGGGTCTTTCAAGAAATCCCGGCGGCGACCTACTCTCCCAGGGAGGAACCCCCAAGTACCATCGGCGCTGGTGGGCTTGACTTCTGTGTTCGGTATGGGAACAGGTATATCTCCACCGCCATAACCACCGGAAAACATGCGCTCGGACCATATGGTCCGGGCGGCGACTGCCGCCCTTGAGCGTCCTAGAACGAGCACGAGCATCAAACTCCAAGCCCTCGGCCGATTAGTACCGGTCAGCTGAATGCGTTACCGCACTTACACTTCCGGCCTATCAACGTGGTCGTCTGGCCACGGGCCTTACCTGGTTAACCCAGTGAGTGAATTTATCTTGAAACGGGCTTCGCACTTAGATGCTTTCAGCGCTTATCCCACCCGCAGGTCGC
>JAJYGN010000079.1 GCA_021790675.1 Actinomycetes bacterium | reverse complement strand
GACTACTGCGAAGACGACTCCCATCACGAGACCAACAGCCAACAACGAGATCGAGGGAACCGAGAACCACGCGAAGGAGGTCCCGCCTAGAGACGTGAAGAGTATCAGCGCCGAGGCGGCGATCGTCAGCGTGATAATGCCCGCATAGTCGATCACATGGCTGCGCCGCTCGCCCGCCGCCGGCAGCACCGCGGCGGTGACGGCGAGTGCCGCCAGCCCCAGGGGCACGTTGACGAAGAAGATCCAGCGCCACGAGAAGTACTCAACGATGAAGCCGCCGAGCAGCGGGCCGATCACCGTTGCGGCGCCAAAGACCGCCCCGAAGAATCCCGCGTAGCGCCCGCGTTCGCGCGGTGGCACGATGTCGGCAATCACGGCCTGACTGCCCACCATCAGTCCGCCACTTCCCAGACCCTGAATCGCTCGGAAGACGATGAGCATGATCATCGAGTTGGCCAGTCCGCACAGCATGGAACCAATCAGGAAGATGATGATCGCGAGCTGAAAGTAGATTTTGCGCCCGTGCAGGTCGCCGAGCTTGCCCCACAGAGGGGTGCTGACCGTTGAGGCGAGCAGATAGGCCACGACGACCCAGCTCAGGTGGTTCGCTCCGTGAAGATCGCCAACGATCGTGGGCAGCGCGGTGGCGACGATCGTCCCGTCGAGCGCGGCGAGCAACAGACCAAGCATCAACGCCCCGAAGACGAAGTACAGCTCGCGCTTGGGCAGTGCTGCCCGTTCCAGATCGCTCACCCGAGACCTCTCACTAATACTCCGACGTCGATGGCGGAGTGCCCGGAGTTTATCGGCGCCCTTCAATGGTCGATCCGTGTGATTACTAGTGTCGAACCATGCTCCGCCGCACCATGTCGCGTGCCCTTCGCGGCCTTGACCACGACTACGCGGCCGCCGTGACAATCAGCGCGGGCGCCCTCGTCGGTCTGATCTGGTCCGCACTCGCCGGCGACACGTACCAACGAACGTTCGCCGCATTTCCTTCAGCATTCACTGGTCTTGGGATCACATCGTGGCGCGACGTCATCGGCAACGGCCTGATGAGCGTGTTCTTCTTCGCAGTTGGCCTCGAGCTGGCTCGCGAGCGCCACCACGGCTCGCTCCACGACCTGCGCCACGCGTTGGCCCCGGTTCTCGCTGCCCTCGCAGGAATGGCCGGTCCGGCGATCGTCCTCGTCACAATCGGACTCGCGACGCACAACCACTCCCTAGTGCGCGGTTGGGGCGTCCCGATGGCCACCGACATCGCCTTCACCTTGGCCGCGCTGGCCGTAGCGGGTTCGTCGCTGCCGCGCAGCCTGCGCACGTTCCTGCTGACCCTCGCCATCACCGACGACGTGGCGAGCATCGTCATCCTGGCCGCCACCGGCGCCACATCCGTACGCCTCAGCGGACTTGCCGCAACGGGTGCGATCCTGATTGTCCTCGCCACCGTGTCTCGCTTTCACCGGTCGACGCCGTGGCGCCTCCTCGCACTGGCGGCGTTGTGGTGGTCACTCGCCTACGCCGGAGTCGAGCCGCCCCTCGCGGGCGTACTCGCCGGACTAGTCGTGCCCTACGAGGCCCACCGCTCAATCCATCTCGAATCGGCCGTGACCCGCTTTTCAACGGCGGTCGTCTTGCCGCTCTTCGCCGCGGCGTACTGCGGACTCGCGTGGTCGCACCTGGGCGGATCGGCCTCTCTGACCATCATCTCGGCCGTGGTCGTCGCTCGCCTGGTCGGCAAGACGACGGGTATCGCGCTCGGCGTGCATGGCGCTCGCCGACTGGGAGCGCGCTTCGCGCATGACATCACCAAGGAGATGCTCACGGCGGCCGGACTCTTGTGCGCGATCGGCCTCACCGTGCCCCTGCTCTTCGCCGGGCAGCTCTACCGCGCGGGTAGCGACGTCTACGGCGCGTTCGACCTTGGGCTGCTCATAGCCTCGGTTCTCGCCGCCGTCGTTGGGGTCGTACTCTTACGCTCGGCGAGTCGCCGCAACACCGAGGGGGCAGCGTGAAGACACGATTGACCGAACTACTGGGCATCAAGCACCCGGTGATGCTCGCGGGCATGGGCGGGGTGGCCTACCACCAGCTCGTCGCTGCCGTCTCCAACGCGGGCGGCTACGGCTGCTTGGGAGCCTCGACGATGTCCAGCGAGCACCTTGCGAGCGAGATCGCGGCCACGCGCTCTCTTACCGATCGACCCTTCGGCGTCGACTTGCTCACCGCGTTCCCCGAGACGCTGGTCAAGAACGTGGAGATTCTCATCGAGGGCGGCGCCACGACCTTCGTCGCCGGTCTGGGCGTTCCGCGCAACGTGGTCGACCTGTGCCACCGCCACGGCGTCAAGGTGATTTCCATGTGCGGCAAGGTCGACCACGCCCGCCGCGCTCTGGACGCGGGTTGCGACGTCGTGGTCGCCCAAGGCACCGAGGCCGGCGGGCACACGGGCCAGGTGGCGACCTTGCCACTCGTACCCATGATCGTCGACGCGATCGGCGGCGCCATACCCGTGGTGGCTGCGGGGGGCATCTTCGACGGGCGCGGGCTCGCGGCCGCACTCGCCCTCGGCGCCGACGGCGTCTGGGTAGGAACCCGCTTCATCGCCACTCCCGAAGCGCGCGCCGTCGCGGGATTCAAGGAGGGCATCTTGCTAAGCCACGAAGACGGCACCACCATCTCGCGCGCCTTCAGCGGTAAAACGATGCGCGTTTTGAAGAATGACACCACCGCCATCTACGAGGCCAATCCGTCGCTGCTGCTGCCCTTCCCCGAACAGCTCGCGGTCTCGATACGTGACGGCACGTTCCATCTGGGTGGTGACGAGTCCACCCCCGGAGTGGACCCCTCGCGCGAGGCCTACCCCGCCGGTCAGGTGGTGGGAGCGATTAGCGAGCTGATCCCGGCGGGCGACATCGTCACGAGCATGGTCCGCGACGCCGAGGACGTACTGGCGGCGTTGGCGCCCTAGAGCCCCGCAACGCCCACGGGGCAGCTCACCCCAGTACCGCCGAGGCCGCAGTAACCGTGGGGGTTGGCCTCGAGGTACTGCTGGTGATACTCCTCGGCGAAGTAGAAGGGCCCCGCGGGAGCGATCTCGGTGGTGAGAGGCCCGTACCCTGCCTCGCGGAGTCGCTCGGCGTAGGTCGCCGCGACGCGCCTTGCTACGTCGCCTTGGGCGTCGCTCGTGACGTAGATAGCGCTGCGGTATTGGGTCCCCACATCCGCGCCCTGGCGGTTGCCTTGGGTGGGATCGTGGTTCTCGAAGAAGTGGGCCACCACGTCGGCGTAACTCAGCCGGTGCGGATCGAAAACGACCTTGACGGCCTCGGCGTGACCGGTCAGACCCGTGCACACTTCCTGGTAGGTCGGATTGGGCGTGAAGCCGCCCTGATAGCCCACCGCGGTGGAAATCACTCCCTCGAGACGGTAGAAGGACCTCTCGGCACCCCAGAAACAGCCCATGGCCACGTACGCCACCTCGCTGCCCGCGGGGGCGTCGGTGAGGGACGTGCTCAGCACCAGGTGCGGGCGGTCCACGACGATGGCTTCGCTGCGCCCGGCGAGCGCGTCGGCCGCCGAGACCATGGAGTTTCGTGACGTCATATAGAGACTGTACGGGTGATGGCGTCGAGCCGGGCCGGCCTAGTGTGGGCCCGTGTCCGAGCCAGTCAACCCGCTCGAGGAGATCCTCTCCACCCTGCGTGGAGGGGGCCGACGCGTCACCGTGGCCAAACGGCGCCTAGCGGAGGTTCTCGTCGCCGCCAAAGGGCACCGCAGCGCCGACGAACTGACGACCGCCGTGCAGATACTCGCCCCTGAGGTGAGCCCGTCGACCGTCTATCGCCTCCTCGATGAGTTCGAAGAGCTCGGTGTCGTCGTTCACTCGCACCTCGGCCAAGGCGCCGCCGTGTACCACCTGGCCGGTGCGGTCCATGGGCACCTGGTCTGCCAGCACTGCGGTGCGACCCAGGAGATCCCCGCCGCTCACTTCGACGCCCTCAGCCGCGATTTGGTGACGACCTACGGCTTCCTCCTTGATCGCCATCACGTCGCCATCTCGGGAACCTGCGCCCTCTGTCGCGAACGAGGCGAAGCGACCACGCATCACTAGCGCTGCGATCGATTTACGCGGGCATCGCTAGTGTTCGACACAGAACATGTTGCGCGTCGATCATCTCACCAAGCACTACGGCGACACCGTGGCGGTGGACGATCTCAGTTTCGACGTCGCCCCCGGTGTGGTCACCGGCTTCCTCGGTCCGAACGGCTCGGGCAAGTCGACAACGATGCGCATCATGCTCGGTCTCGACCGGCCGACCAAGGGGCGGACCTCGATCGACGGGCACGCCTACCGTGACTTTCCCGCTCCCTTGCGCGAGGTCGGCGCCCAACTCGACGCGAAGTCGGTACACCCCGGGCGCAGTGCACGCAATCACCTGCGCGCGCTCGCAACCTCGAACGCGATACCCCTGACACGCGTGGACGAGGTACTCGAGTTCGCTGGCATCGCGTCCGTGGCGGACAAAAAGGTCGGCGGCTTCTCCCTGGGCATGAGTCAGCGCCTCGGAATCGCCGCGGCGATCCTCGGCGATCCCGGGGTACTTCTCTTCGATGAGCCCGTCAACGGCCTCGACCCCGAGGGCATTCGCTGGATCCGCGAGTTCTTCGCCACCCTCGCACACGAGGGGCGTACGGTCTTCGTCAGTTCTCACCTGATGAGCGAGATGGCCCTCACGGCCGATCAGATCATCGTGATCGGTCGCGGCCGCTTCATCGCCCAGGGGTCGGTAGACGACCTGACGCGCACGAGCGCGGGAACGGTCTTCGTCGCCAGCGCCGATGACGCGCGCCTGGCCCAGCGCCTTCGCGACGCCGGCGCAAGCGTAGCGGTGAGCGAACGCGGACTCGACGTTGGAAAGGTTCCCAGCTCCGCGATTGGCGAGATCGCCCTGGCCGACGGCATTGCCCTGAACGAACTGACACCGCAACGCGCCTCGCTCGAAGAAGTCTTCATGGAGCTAACGGCCGACTCGATCGAATACGGATCGGCAAGGGCCGCCTCGTGAACGGCGTGACTCTCGCCTCGGTCACCCGATCTGAGTGGATCAAGTTCCGTAGCGTGCGTTCGACTCTGATGGGCGTCATCGTGACCACGGTGCTCACCGTTGGACTGGGAGCCCTGATCGCCACGGCGGTGCGGGCGAACTGGAGTCAGATGAACCCTATCCGCAAGCTCGCTTTCGATCCGGTGTCGGCCAGCCTGGGCGGCACGCTCTTCGCCCAGTTCGCGGTCGGAGTGATCGGCACCCTGTTCATTACGAGCGAGTACTCATCGGGATCGATCCGCACCACCTTCGCAGCCGTACCCCGGCGCGGCCTCGTGGTCGTGGGCAAGCTCCTCGTGCTCGTCGGTTCGCTGTTCGTAGTCACCGAGGTGGCATGCGTCGCCACCTTCCTCCTCGGCCAGTCAATCTTCTCCGGCGTCGTTCCCACCGCCTCACTCGGAAGCAGCGCGGTGTTGCGCTCGGTACTGCTCGGTGGCGTCTATCTCACCTTGCTCGCGGTGCTCGGTCTCGCTTTCGGACTGATCCTGCGCCAGAGCGCTGCCAGTATCTCCGCTTTCACGTCACTCCTGCTCGTGATTCCCATCATCCTCTTCCTCTTACCCCAAAGTTGGCAGAACGCCGCCACGAAGTTCATGCCTTCGGCCCTTGGCCACTCGATGATGTCGACGAACGCGCCGGAGAACTTTTTCGGAGCATGGACGGCGACCGCCCTACTCGTCGTCTACGTCATCGTCGCCTTCTCGGTCGGCGTCGTACTGCTACTTCGCCGCGATGCCTGAACCTTTGCCCCTCGATCTCAAGTCCGCGCTGCGTACGACAGGTGCGGTCCGCGACTTCACTGACGAACCCGTGAGCCGCGAGGTGATCTATGACATCCTCGAGACGGCCCGCCACGCCCCCTCGGGGGGCAACCGTCAGGGCTGGCGGGTCATCGTGGTCGAACGCGCCGACCTGCGCGTGCGCTTGCGCGACGCGTACCTCGACGCCTGGCACGACTACGTGGGCCATCTACTCGCAGGGCTGGTTCCCTTCTCTCCCATCGCGAGCGACGCCGAGCGCGCCGCGGCCGCGACCCAGCGGGACGCGGCGATCGCCAAGTCACGGCCTGACGGCTTCGCTGAAAGCCTTCACGCGGTTCCGGCGATGCTGGTGGTTGCCGCCGACCTCGCGACGCTCGCGGCCACCGACCGCGACCTCGCGCGCTACTCCATCGTCGGGGGCGCCTCTATCTACCCCTTCGTGTGGTCGATCCTGCTCGCGGCGCGCGACTACGGACTCGGAGGCGTGATGACGAGCGTGGCAACGCGCAATGAAGACGCCGTGCGCGACATCCTTTCGATCCCTCCCACCTGGGCGGTGGCCGCCATCGTGGCCCTCGGCCACCCCCGCCGCCAGCCCACAAAACTCACGCGGCGATCAGTTGAAGATATGTCCCGCCGGGACACCTTCGACGGACCGCCCCTCGAGCGGGGCGCGTCTACGACCGACTAATCCCAGAGCGTGCTGGTGTCCTCGCCGAGACGACGCGGCCCCCGCCGGATCTGGGGTCGAACCCCGTCGATCATGAGAGGCGTTCGCATCGCGGTCGTCTCGCCCGAGGGCGTCGACATCGGCCCCAGGAAGTCGCCATCGGCGATTTGGGCTTGGGCGAAGGCCTCGCCCACCGAGTAGATCGGTCCGTGGGGAATACCGGCCTCGGCAAGCGCGTCGAGCCACGCGGATGTCGACCGGGTGCAAAAGATGGCATCAAGGACGTCCCGCAACTCCTCGAGGTTCGCGACGCGCGCGTCGTTCTCCGCCCACTCTCGATGACCGGTCAGCGCGTCATCGTCGAGCACAGAAACCAGACGCGCGAACTGGGCGTCGGTGCCCACCGCGAGCAGCAAGAAGCCGTCAAACGTCGTGACCGGTCCGTAGGGGGCGATCGAAGGGTGGTCGTTGCCGAGACGCGTCGGCTCCACGCCGGTGGAGAGATAGCCCTGGGCCTGGTTAACGAGGGCCGTCATCGTCGACTCGAGCAACGGCGCCTCGAAGTCACGCCCGGCTCGCCCAGCGACTCTCGCGTACAGGCCCGTCACGAGTCCGATAGCGGCGTAGAGGCCGGTCACCACGTCGGCGACGGGCGCGCCCACCTTGGTCGGCACTCCCCCGCTCTCGCCGGTGATCGCCATCAGACCCGAGCGCGCCTGGGCGAGCAGATCAAAGGAGGGCTGCAGCGCGACCGGCCCCCCACTCGAGGCCGGCGTGACGCTGACCCACACGCAGTCGGGGTTCTCCGCGCGCAGTCGGTCAATGCCCAGGGCCGCCTTCTGGTGCGGCAGGTAGTTCTCGACCACCGCGTCGGCCTGACGCACCAGTGCGGCGACTCGTGCAAAATCTTCGGGGTCGCGCAGGTCGGCCACGACGTTGCGCCGGTGGCGGTTCACGGCCAGGTAATACGTCGCGTCGTCTCCGAAGCGAGGCGGCGCGAGCGCGCGCACGGGGTCACCCTCGGGGCCCTCGATCTTGATCACGTCGGCGCCGAGGTCACCGGCGATCATCGCGCACAGTGGACCCGCCAAGACCCGCGAGAAGTCGAGGACCCGCACGCCTTCAAGGGGCAAGCCGGTACCGACGTTGCTCTCCTCGAGGTCCCAGGACACTAGAGAACCTTGGACAAGAAACTCTGCAGGCGCGCCGAACGGGGATTGACAAGCACTTCGCGCGGATTCCCGGACTCTTCGATGACCCCCTGGTCGAGGAAATAGAGCGAGTTGGCCACCTCGCGGGCGAATCCCATCTCGTGGGTGACCACGATCATCGTCATGCCCGACTTGGCAAGGTCCTTCATCACGTCGAGCACTTCGCCGACCAGTTCAGGGTCGAGCGCCGAGGTCGGCTCGTCGAAGAGCATCAATTTGGGCTCCATGGCCAGCGCCCGCGCGATGGCAACCCGTTGCTGCTGGCCACCCGAGAGCTGGCTTGGGTAATTCTTCTCCTTGGCCACGAGGCCGACGCGCGCGAGGAGTTCGCGCGCGCGCACCACCGCGGCGTCGTTAGCGACGCCGCGGACTTTCACCTGACCGATCGTGACGTTGTCGAGCACCGTGAGGTGTTGGAAGAGGTTGAAGCGCTGGAACACCATGCCGATGCGCGAACGTTCGGCGCAGATCTGCTTGTCGTTGCGCTCATAAAGCTTGCCGTCGCGCGCCTCGTAGCCCACCAGATGTCCGTCGACGCGCAATTCGCCGGCGTCGTGTTTCTCCAGGTGATTGATGCAGCGCAACAGCGTGCTCTTGCCCGAGCCCGAGGGGCCAATGAGGCACGTCACCTCGCCACGGGCCACGGACAGATCGACCCCCCGCAGCACCTCGACGGCGCCGTAGGACTTGTGCACACCGTGCGCCTCAACCATCGGCGTCGTCGCGACCATCGGCGTCGTCACGACGACGCCCTCGCGGTGGATCGGCCCGAGGTGAATTTCGCCGCGATGCCGCGTACGTCATTACGCAGCCGCTGGATGGGCGTAGGCGGTGGAGTGCGCAGCGCCCCCTTGGCGTAGTGGCGCTCCACGTAGAACTGCCCGGTGGAAAGAACCGTCGTGACGATGAGGTACCACAGGCTCGCCACGATCAGAAGAGGCATGATCTCGTAGTTGGCAGAATAGATGTTGGTGGCCGCCCCCAGCAGTTCGACCAGGCTCACCGCAATGGCCAGCGAGGTGGTCTTGAGCATCGAGATGATCTCGTTGCCCGTCGGCGGAATGATCACGCGCATCGCCTGAGGCAGGATCACCAAGCGCAGCGTCTGAGAGCGTGTCATGCCGATTGACGTGGCGGCCTCGATCTGCCCCTCGTCGACCGATATCAGCCCCGATCGGGCGATTTCAGACATGTAGGCCGCCTCGTTGAGACCCAGACCGACGACCGCCGTGTTGAAAGGCGTGAAGAACGCCACCAGGTTGATGTGCGCGAAGGTGACGTTGAGAAAGGGCAGCCCGAAGGTCACCGTCTGGTAGAGCGCGGCGATGTTGAACCAGAAGAGAAGCTGCACATACACCGGGGTTCCGCGAAAGAACCAGGTGTACACCCACGCAGTCGCCGACACCAGGCGATTGTGTGACAGACGCATGATGGCGATCAGGAGCCCCAGTGAGATGCCGATCGCCATGGCGATCGCGGTCAGCTCCAGCGTGACAAGCAGACCGCTCAGGATCTCTCGCGAGGTGAAGTAGTGGAACACCACGTTCCAGCCGAAGCGCCAGTTGGTCACCGGGTGGCAGTGGCGCGCACCGGCTGAAGTATGACACGACACCTGCCCCGTCGAGACCTTAGAGAACAGGGTGTGGACCAACATCGCCAAGGCGACTGCGACGACGAATCCCGCGACGTAGCGTCCGACGTGACGAACGGGGACGACCTCGACCGCGTCGTCCCCGTTCGTCATCATGGCTGCCGTTCTACTACAACTGGCTTAGGAGGTGGCTCCGTTCAGGATCATCCTCGATGCCGGAATGGCACCAGCCTGTACGCCCCAGTGGGTGAGGATCGACTTGTAGGTACCATTCGCCTCGAGAACCTTGAGGGCCGCCCGCAGGGCAATCGCCAGGCCGTGTCCGCTGGGAGACTTGGCGGTCGCGATGCCGTAAGGCGCCACGTTCACCGCGTTGCCGACGAGCTTGAACTTGCCGTGGGACTGCGAGACGATGTAGCCAGCCACCTGGCTGTCGACGAAGCCGACCGCCGCCTGACCCGAGGAGACGGCCAGATTCGCCGCGGTCTGAGTGGCGAAGGTGCGGACCGTCACCTTCTTGTTCGCCGGGCAGGTCTTGGCCGTGGCTTGGGCGTCTGACTGCTCACTCGTGCCGGTCTCCACCGCAACGGTTAGCCCACAGAAGCTCTTGAGACCTTTGAAAGTGACCTTCGACTTCGAGCTCGCGTAGACGCCCTCGCCGGCCTGGAAGTAGTCAACGAAGTTGTTGGTCTTCTCACGGGCCTTGTTGTCAGTGAACGACGAGTTTCCGATCTGGTAGCGACCCGACTTGATTCCCGCGAGAATGTTGTCGAAAGTGACGCTGTTCTCCTTGATCTTGATGCCCAATGTCGCCGCGAGGGCGTTCATCAGGTCGATGTCGAAGCCGACCATCTTGGTGCCCTGCATGAACTCGTCCGGCGGATACGTGGCGTCGGTCGCCACCTGCAGCGTTATGTGCTTGTACGCCGCCGGCACCAACTTCGCCGCGGCCGCGTTTACCTTGGTCGTGGCCGCTCCCGCCGTGAGGCTGGAGGCCAGGACGAGCGAGGCGATTCCGGCCACCGCGAGTGCCGCGCGTACGCGTGTGCTTCCCTGCATTGATTCCCCTTGGATCTGTCGACGCCCTTGTGGGCGCGAGAAGTCCATTGTTATCAGATTTTGGGAGAATCCTCAGGTCGGGGGCGGCAAAAACCCTGAGGAATGTGAGGCGACCACGCGCGCCAGGTGCTCGGCCAGGTCATCGACCACCGAGAGCGCCTCGGGGACGATCCCGCCCAGGCGCAAGAACCCGTGCAGCATGCCGTGCGCTTCGAGCAGCTCCACTCGCACGCCGAAGTGCTCGAGCAGGCCCGCGTAGGCCACCGCCTCGTCGCGTAGGGGGTCGCACTCGGCCACCACGATGATCGCAGGCGGCACGCCGGTGAGATCGCTCGCGAGCAGCGGCGAGACCCGTTCGTCGGTCACGTCGGTGAAATCACCCAGGTACTGTCCGTAGTCGTAACGCAAGTGGTCGACGTCGAGGAGGAATCCTGAACGATAGACGTGACCGGAGTCGGTGAGTAGCCCCGGTCCCAGCGTCGGATAGAGCAGGACTTGGGCGGCGACATCGACGTCGGCGCCGCGTAGCTGGTTGAGGGCCGCCGTGGCGAGCGTCGCCCCGGCCGAGTCGCCCATCACGATGAGCGACGCGTGAGCGCCGGCGAACTGGGCGCGATGGCTGGCTGCGTAGGCAATGGCGTCGCGCGCGTCGTCAAGCCCCGCCGGGAACGGGTGCTCGGGCGCCAGGCGGTAGGCCACGGAGAGATAGCGCATGTTCGTGTCCGCGGCGAGACGCCGGCAAAGTCCGTCGTGTGAATCCAGGTCACCGGCGACGAAGCTGCCGCCGTGGAAGTAGACGACCAGCGAACTCTCCTCGTCGACGTCGGGCACGTAGAGGCGAGCGGCCAGTTCGCGCCCGGGCAGCTTCAGGCGTACGTCGCTGACAACGGCCAAAGGCTCGGGGGTGGGCCAGAGGGACCCGGCCTGTTCGAGGTAGAGGCGACGGCGCTCAACGGGCGTGAGAGTGGACGGGTGCGGGCGCGGATGCTCCTTCGCCGCGAGAACGAACGGCTCCATTGAGGGATGAACCACACGGACCTCCTGGCCACAAGGTTACGCAGGTCGCAGACCCTTTCCAAACTGTGACAGCGTCAGAGTCACCATTTCACTCGGAGTCAAAAGGCCGAAGTCCCGGCTCCGTGGTGGGAACCGGGACTTCGGCCTGGAGCGGACGACCGGGCTCGAACCGGCGACCTCGACCTTGGCAAGGTCGCGCTCTACCAACTGAGCTACGTCCGCGTCGCGACCAGTGTAGCCGACCGCAAACGAAAAAACGACTAGCGCCCCGAGCTGCCGAAACCGCCGTCGCCGCGACGGCTATCGGGCAAGGCCGCAACAAGCCGGTAAGTTGCGGGCGCGAGCGCGAGGATCACCAACTGCGCGATGCGATCTCCCGGTGCCACGTCGTAGTCGAGCGAAGGGTCCAGGTTGACCAGGGCCACCTTCACCTCGCCTCGATATCCACTGTCGATCAGGCCCGGTGCGTTCGCGCAAGTAACGCCGTGACGCGCCGCGAGACCACTGCGCGGCAGCACAAAGCCGCCGTAGCCCTCGGGGATTGCGATCGCCAGACCGGTCGCTACGAGGGCCCGTCCCCCGGCCGCGGCCAGGTGGGCCGTTTCGACCGCGACCAGGTCCCAACCCGCGTCACCCGGGTGGGCCGTGTCGGGCACCTGCGCGTCGGGGTGCAGGCGCGTCACGAGGATTTCCATGGGCGCACCCTAGTGCGCGCCACGAGGATCACTAGTGTCGAAGCATGCTCGCCTGGATGGACCTCGAGATGACTGGCCTCGAACCCGAACGCCACGTCATCGTCGAGATCGCCACTCTCATCACCGATGACCACCTCAACGTAATCGCCGAAGGTCCTGACCTCGTCATTCACGCCTCCGAGAAGGAGCTGTCCCAGATGGGCGAGTTCGTCACCGAGATGCACACGTCGTCGGGCCTGCTCGCCGCTATCCGCGCCTCGACGGTAACGACCGCCGAGGCCGAGGCGCAAACTCTGGCGTTCCTGCGCGAGTACATCAGTGATGAGCGCAGCGTGCCACTGTGCGGCAACTCCATCGGCACCGACCGGCGCTTTTTGCAGGAGTACATGCCGAACCTCGAGTCCTTCTTCCACTACCGCAACGTCGACGTCTCGACGATCAAGGAGCTAGCCAAGAGATGGCAACCCGAGGTGGTCGCCTCGCGCCCGGAAAAGGCGTCGAACCACCGCGCGCTGGACGACATCCGCGAGTCCCTGGCCGAGTTGATCCACTATCGCGAGACGCTCTTCAGTCTTCCCGCGACGCCGCCGGCTCCGTGAACCCGTCTCTCTCCCTCGCCGAGGCGACCGCGGCGCTGACAGCGCCAGGCCAGATGTTCGAAATGGAGACCCTGGTCCTCGACGGCGTCGAAATGACCGTGTGGAAGCACGCGGCGCGCAACCTCGGCCAGATCCTCGAACTCTCGCGGCGCCACGCCGACGCGGAGTTCCTCGTCTACGAGGAACAGCGGGTCACCTTCGATCAGCACTACCGCGTCGTGGCGACCCTGGCGGCCCGTCTCCAGTCGCTCGGGGTCACCAAGGGCGAGCGCGTGGCCATCGCCGCGCGTAATCTGCCCCAATGGGTGGAGGCGTTCTGGGCCACGATGGTCCTGGGCGCGATCAGCGTACCGATCAACGCGTGGTGGACGACCGACGAGCTGGCCTACGCGCTAGCCGACTCGAGTGCGCGGATGGCCTTCGTCGACGAAGAACGTCTGGAGCGGCTGCTCCCCGTCCTCGACGATCTACCCGACCTCGCGGCGCTGATCGTCTTCAGCCGTGACCCGGCGAACCGTGAGCCGCTCGCGACCCACGGGCGCGTCAACGTCGTGCGCTTCGAAGAGTTTCTCGGCGGCGTCGACCCTGATGCGATTGCCCCATCGATCGACGTCGAGCCCGACGACGTAGCCACGATCTTCTACACCTCGGGCACCACCGGCCGTCCCAAGGGAGCCGTCGGCACCCAACGCAACATCATCACGAACCTGATGAACCTGTTCTTCATCGGCCAGCGCGCCACCATGCGATTCGGCGCCGGGGACGATCAGGGCCGCAACGCCACGCTGCTCAACATCCCCCTCTTTCACGCGACGGGCTGTCTCGCCTCGATGATCGTCTCCACCGCGGCCGGGGGAAAGCTCGTGATGATGCATCACTTCGAGCCAGGCGCCGCGCTCGCGCTGATCGAAGCCGAACGCATCACGATGGTCGGCGGCGTGCCCACGATCGTGATGCAGCTGCTGGACCACCCGGACTTCGCGCGCTTTGACACCTCGAGCATTCGCAACATCTCCTACGGGGGGGCGCCTGCACCGCCGGACCTCGTGCGCCGCATCCGCGAATCCTTCCCCCAGGCCCAGCCGGGCAACGGCTACGGGCTGACTGAGACTTCCGCGGCGATCGCGCTCAACTCGGGTCCGGACTACGTCGAGCGACCCGACAGTTGCGGTCCCGCGGTGCCGGTGTGCGACGTCGCTATCGTCCCCGAGGATTTCGAGGGCGAAGAGCCCGATCCCGCCTTCATCGGCCGCTCGAACGTGCGCGGCGAGCTCTGGGTGCGGGGCCCCAACGTGTCCTCGGGCTACTGGGGAAAACCCGAGGAGTCGCGCCGCTCCTTCACCCGCGGCTGGCTGCACACGGGCGACATCGCCCGCCTTGACGAGGACGGTTTCATCTACATTCTCGATCGCGCGAAGGACATGATCATCCGCGGGGGCGAGAACGTCTACTCGGTGATCGTCGAAGCCGCGCTCTACGAGCACCCCGACGTCGCCGAATGCGCGGTGATCGGGGTCGCCCACCCTACCCTCGGCGAAGAGGTGGGCGCCGTCGTTGTCTTGCGCCCGGGTCGTCGCATCGACGCCGAAGACATGTCACGCCACGTCGCCCAGCGACTGGCCAAGTTCGAGGTGCCGACGCGCTTCTACTTCCGTAGCGCTCCCTTGCCGCGCAACCCCCAGGGCAAGGTCCTCAAGCGCGAACTGCGCGACAGCGTGCTCTAGAGGGTCGCCTCGTCGATGGCCGCGAGATCCTCGGCGCTGAGCTCGATATCGCGGGCCGCCATGTTTTCCTCGAGGTGCGCGACCTTCGAGGTGCCCGGGATCGGCAAGACCACCGGCGAGCGCGCGAGCAACCAGGCGAGGGAGACCTGCGCGGTGGTCGCGCCCATCTTCGCCGCGACAGCATCGAGGACCCCACCGGGGCGCGCGAGCGCGCCCGCGGCTACCGGGAACCAGGGGATGAAGCCGATACCCTCGGCCTCGCAGTAGTTCACGACGTCCTCGCTGCCGCGGCGCGACGCGTTGTAGAGGTTCTGAACGGTCGAGATGGGAACGACCGCACGCGCCGCGCGGATCTCATCGACGTTGACCTCCGACAGGCCGACGGCGCGCACCTTGCCCTCGGTGATCAGGTCGCTGAGAAGTCCGAATTGGTCCTCGGCGGGCACGTCGGGGTCGATGCGGTGCAGCTGGAAGAGGTCGATCGATTCGACACCCAGGCGTCGCAGCGACATCTCGCACTCTTGGCGCAGGTAGTCGGGCTTGCCGCAGGGCACCCACTTGTCGGGCCCGGTGCGCAAGAAGCCCGCTTTGGTGGCCACACGCACTTCGCCGTAGGGGGCGAGGGCCTCGGCAATCAGCTCTTCGGACACCGCCGGCCCGTAGGAGTCGGCGGTGTCGATGAAGTCCACCCCGAGCTCAACGGCGCGGCGCAGTACGGAAAGCGCGCCGGCCCTATCCGCCGGGTATCCCCAGACGCCAGGACCCGTGATACGCATCGCCCCGAACCCGAGACGGCGCACGGTCTGTCCCGCGTAGGAGAAGGTCAAAACCACTGCTTGACTACTTGTTCGGCTGGGGGGTGAGGCGCAGGTAGTCCTTCAGCTTGCGAAAGCCCTTGGGGAACTTCACCTTGGCATCCTCGTCACTGACCGAGTTGGCGATGATCACGTCATCGCCGTCCTTCCAGTTCACCGGTGTGGCCACGGTGTAGTTGGCCGTCAACTGCAGCGAGTCGAGCACGCGCAAGATCTCGTCGATGTTGCGACCCGTCGAGGCCGGGTACGTGAGGGTCAGCTTGACCTTCTTGTCCGGGCCGATGATGAAGACGCTGCGCACGGTGAGGGTGTCGTTCGCGTTCGGGTGGATCATGTCGTAGAGGTCGGCGACGACGTGCTTCTCGTCTCCAATCAGGGGGAAGTTCAGCGCCGTTCCCTGGGTCTCGGCGATGTCGCCCTTCCACTTGTCATGACTGGTCACGTCGTCGACTGACAAGCCGATGATCTTGGTGTTGCGCGCGTCGAACTCGGCCTTGCGCGCGGCGAAGCCGCCCAACTCGGTCGTGCAGACCGGTGTGAAGTCCTTGGGGTGTGAAAAGAGGATTCCCCAGCTGTCGCCGAGCCACTGGTGGAACGAAATCGGCCCCTCCGTGGTGTCGGCCGTGAAGTCTGGTGCTACGTCTCCTAGGCGGATCGCCATGATGATCTCCTTCAGTGGCCCGTCCCCTGACCGGCCTCGCGAGGACATGTTAATGACGGCGCCCGCGAATCCGGCAATTCTCTAGCGCATTAATAGGAATTTCTCAGCGACCCGCGCGCCTGTGAGACTGGAGGGATGACCCGTTCCGCGACCGTGGCCGCATTCGATCTCGACGGCACCCTCACCGAGGGGGGCAGCGTCTTCAAGTGGCTGGCCCACGTGGCCGGGCGACGCGCCACGTACGGCGCCGCCGCGCGCCTGGCCGTGCCCCTGGCGATCGGCGGGCTACGCAGCGGCCCGACGGCCGACCGCGTGAAGGAGCGCCTCTTTCGCGCCCTTCTCACCGGTCGCGATGCGGCCGAGGTCGTCGACGAGTCGCGCATCTTCGCCCACGAACACCTCGAGAGCAAGGTTCGCCCCCTCACTCACGAGCGCCTGCGCTGGCACCTCGCCCAAGGCCACGACGTCGTGCTGGTGTCGGCCTCCCCCGAGATCTACGTACGCGTCGTCGCCGATGAGGTGCGCGCTCACGGCGCCCTCGGCACTCGCCTAGCCGTCGATCCCCTGGGCCACCTCACGGGCGGCTACCTCGGGCTGAACTGTCGTGGCGAGGAGAAGATGCGACGACTGCGCGAGTGGATCGAAGAGCGCCACGGCACCGACGACGTGTCGATCTACGCCTACGGCAACTCTCGCGGCGACCGGCGAATGCTGCGCGGGGCCACGCATCCCTACAACGTGGGACGTCTCGGGCCCTTGGGGGCGCTACGGCGCTATCCGCGCCTTCGCCGGGCGTCGCCTACTGACGAATAGCGGGCGTCAACTCGATGACGCCGCTGGCGCGGCCGTCATAGGAGACCTGGAGCGTCGCCGCCTGCTCGCGCCACGCGAGCACGCTGCCGCCGGGTCGATCCACCACCCCGAGGTTGACCTCGTAGACGCCGTCGAGCAACGGCAGCTCCGCGACCTCGACGGCGATGCGATTCGTTCCGGGAACCAGTGACACCGGTGAGGCCTGGACGTCACTGCGACTCACCAGGAGTCCGCCGCGGGTGAAGACTTCCAGGAGGAAGAAGCCACTCACCGCACGCTCGCTCGTCACGTCGACGTCGAGGTGCAGCGGGGTCCCGTGGCGAACGAGGAACGAGCCGGTTGGCGATGTCACCGCGTCGATGTGCACGTCGACCGGTGCGCCCGGGGCGCCCGGAGCCGGCGCGTCTCCGAGGAGATGCTCGCGGAACACGCGCAGGGAGTCGGCCACCGGGCCGTCGGCGATCAGTTCGCCACCGTCGAGGACGATGGCCCGATCGCAGATTGCGCGAACCTGGTCGGCCTGGTGGGTGACGAAGAGGATCGAGCGACCCTCGCGCTGGAAGTGGCGGATCCGATCGATGCACTTGGCCTGAAATCGCTCGTCGCCCACGGCCAGCACCTCGTCGACGACCAGGATGTCCGGATTCACGTTGACCGCCACCGCGAAGGCCAGGCGCACGTACATGCCGCTCGAATAGAACTTGACCTGGGTGTCAATGAACTGCTCGAGCTCACTAAAAGCCACGACGTCATCGAAGATCGCGTCGACCATCTTTCGCGAGAAGCCCAGCATCGACCCGTAGAGGTAGACGTTGTCGCGCCCCGAGAGCTCGTGCTGGAAACCCGCGCCGAGCTCGAGCAGCGCGGCGAGGCTCCCGCGCAGTCGAATCTCACCCGACGTGGGCTGCAGCACTCCGCAGATCGTCTTGAGCAGTGTCGACTTGCCCGAGCCGTTGCGACCGAGGATGCCCACGGTCTCACCGTCAGACACCGTGAAGTTGATGTGCGAGAGGGCACGAAAGACCTCGGTCGAACCCGAGCGCGGGTGCAAGATCTTCTCCTTCAGCGACTGGTGGCGCTCGTGGTGGATCTTGAACTGCTTCGAGACGTCCTCGACCTCGATGACGTTGACCATCAGAGCTCCGACTCGAAGTTCCCCTCGAGGCGGCCGAAGATCGTCACCGACACGAGAAAGACCAAGGCCATGATCGCGAGCAGCCCGAGATTGAGGTAAAAGTACGTCGACATCGGCCAGGTGGGAAGGATGTGAAGCGTCGCGCCGGTGGTCGTGGACTTGACGGTAGTGGCGACGTAGAAGATTCGCTGGAAGGTGAGGATGATCAGGGTCACCGGGTTGAGGAAGTAGAAGTTCGCCAGACCATGGCTGTGCAGGGTGGCCGCGATGGAGTTCTCGTAGGAGTAGACCACCGGCGAGACCCAGAACCACAGTTGCAGCACGACCTCCATCAGGTGGCGCACGTCGCGCAGGTAGACCGTGACCGCGGACATCACGATGGAAATCGACGCCGTGAGCAGGTAGAGCGCGAGGAACGAGATCGGCAGGATCCACAAGAAGCCCCAGGCCGGGGCGTGGCCGACCACGGCGAGGAACGCCGCGAGCACGCCGAGCTGGATGCCGAAGTAGATGACCGAGGCCCCAACGTTGGAGAGCGCCAGGATCTCACGCGGAAAGGAGACCTTCTTCACCAGCCCCGCGCGATCCACGATGACCCCTGTCGAGGAGCTGACCGCGGACTGGAACATGTTCCACACGATCAGGCCCGAGAACAGGTACACGACGAAGTTCGGGATGCCGTTCTTCAGGAACACCGAGAACACCAGGAAGTAGGTGGCGAGAGTCAGCGCCGGCGACAGCATCGACCAGACCAACCCGAGGGCCGAGCCCTTGTACTTGATCCGGATGTCAGAGAAGATGAGTCCAGTGAGCAGTTCTCGACGCGCCAGCAGGTTGGTCAGTCGAACGCGCAGCGGGTCGCGCGCACTGACCACGCGAACCGGCGCGTCGTCGAGGTGACGGCGCTCGACTCCGGTTGACGGCTCAGACACTAGGCCCCTTGGCGAATGGCCGACCGATCGATGACCGCGTCGATGAAGCCGTACTCGAGCGCCTCTTGGGCCGTGAACCAGCGGTCGCGGTCCGAGTCGGCCTCGATGCGCTCGAGCGGCTGGCCGGTGTGAAAGGAGATGCGCTCGGCGAGCATCTTCTTCATGTAGACGATCTGCTCGGCCTGGATCGCGATATCCGACGCCTGGCCCTGCATGCCGCCGGCCGAGGGCTGGTGCATCAGGATGCGGCTGTGGGGCAGGGAGAAACGCTTGCCCGGCGCGCCGGCGCACAGCAGGAACTGGCCCATCGAGGCCGCCATGCCCACGCAGATCGTGCGAATGTCGCACTTGACGTACTGCATGGTGTCGTAGATCGCCAGGCCGTCGGTCACCGATCCTCCCGGGGAGTTGATGTAGAGGCTGATGTCACGGTCCGAGTCTTCGGCCTCGAGGAGCAGCAATTCAGCGCAAATGCGGTTGGCCGCGTTCTGGTCGACCTGGGAACCGAGGAAGACGATGCGCTCGCGTAGGAGCCGCTGGTTGAGGTCATTTGCACCGAAGGTGTCACTGTTTGCCATGCGATCAATCTAGTGCCGGGCCCCGCGCGCGCCCCCGACGATGTCTAGAGTGGTGATCTCGCGGGCGTGGCGGAATTGGCAGACGCGCTGGTTTTAGGTACCAGTTCTTCGGAGTGTGGGTTCGAGTCCCGCCGCCCGCACCACTCTCGTGGCGAGTCTGCTAGAGTGGTTTGACCGATTCGCCGCATTCCGCGGTGGAGACCGATTCGACCGTGACATTTCGAGTTGGTTTCACCAACTCATAGGAGTCACAGTGTCCGTATCATTCGCCGATCTCGGCGTCCCGTCCCACCTCGTCGCGCGCCTGAAGGCCCGCGGCATCAGCGACGCCTTCCCCATCCAAGAGGCCACGTTGCCCGACGCCCTCGCCGGGCGCGACGTCGTCGGCAAGGCCGCCACCGGCTCGGGCAAAACCCTCGCCTTCGGCCTGCCCCTCATGGCGCGACTAGGAAAGGCTCGTCCTCGCCAGCCCCTCGCCCTCATCCTCGTGCCGACGCGTGAACTCGCCGCCCAGGTGCAAAAGGAGATCTCGGGTCTGAGCGAGGACCGTGGACGTCGAATCATCTCGATCTACGGCGGCACGTCCTACAACACCACGCGCAAGGCCCTTAACGCCGGCGTCGACCTCGTGGTCGCCTGCCCCGGCCGCCTCGAGGACCTGCTCGAGCAGCGAGCCCTCGACCTGTCGGCTGTCACCACCGTCGTCGTCGATGAGGCCGACCGCATGGCCGACATGGGCTTCCTGCCCGCGGTACGACGCATCGTGGGCCAGACCGCTCACGAGCGCCACGTCATGCTTTTCTCGGCGACCATGGGCCCAGACGTGTCCTCACTGGTGCGCGAGTTCACCCGCGATGCCGCGATCCACGACGTGGTGGGCGACGAGGCCCCGAGCGACGTCGACCACTACTTCTGGCGCGTACCGCGCGACCAGCGTCCCCAGTTCGCTGCGGAGATCGTCAACCAGTACGAGCGCGCGATTGTCTTCACTCGCACGAAGCACGGCGCCGACCGCCTGGCCCGACAGCTCGGCGAGCGCGGCATCTCCGCAGCCGCCCTGCACGGCGACCGTTCCCAGGCCCAGCGCGAGCGTGCGCTACGCGCCATGAAGAACGGTGAGGTCCAGGTCCTCGTAGCGACTGACGTCGCCGCACGCGGTATCCACATCGAAGCCCTCCCGGTTGTCGTTCACTATGACCCGCCGACCCAGACCACCGACTACCTGCACCGCTCGGGCCGCACTGGCCGCGCGGGTGCCACGGGCGTCGTGATCTCACTTGTCGGCGAGGATGTCGCGAGCCAGGTCAAGCGTCTCCAGCGCACCCTGGGTCTCCCCATGTCCCTCGAGGGTCCGGCTGACGCGCCCGCGATGCGCCTCGGCGCAGTCGACGACGCCGAAGCCACCCAGCGTCTCGACGGCACCAGCCCCAAGCCGGCCCGCGAGACACGCAGCGCACGTGACAGTGGGCCGCGTTCTAACGGCTCGCGCACCTTCGTGCCGCGCGACTCCGACGCCGGACGCGAACGTCGCAATGACGCCCCACGCGAGCGCAGTGCCCGCGCGCCACGACACGACCGCGCCGCCGCCGAACGCCCGGCTCGCCGGGAGGCGCCGCGCGAGCGCAGCGCAGCCTCCGTGCCGCGCTCGGGCGCCGGTCAGGCTACGGTGAGCTTCTTCAACGACTCCAAGGGATTCGGCTTTGCCACCGACGAGCGTGGCGATGACCTGTTCATCCACTTTTCCAACATCGTCGGTGACGGATTCCGCTCCCTCAGCCAGGGCCAGCGCATCACCTTCGAAGAGGCCAGCGGCCCCAAGGGTCGCGAAGCCCGCAACGTACGCGTAGTGGGCGCCGGGGCGAGTTCTGGATCACGCCGTAGGTAAGGAGCACCCGTGACGGACAAGCCACTCGTCGAACCCCACATCGGTCCCGCGCCGAGCGACCTGCTCATCGAGGACATTGTCGTCGGCGAAGGCGCGTTGGCCGAATCTGGCGCCACCGTCGTCGTGCACTACGTCGGCGTCGCCGCGTCAACCGGCGAAGAGTTCGACGCCTCCTGGAACCGCGGCGACACGTTCAGCTTCCCCCTCGGGGCCGGCTACGTCATCGCCGGCTGGGACCAGGGAGTCGCCGGCATGCGCGTTGGCGGACGCCGACGCCTTGTCATCCCGGCACGCCTGGGATATGGAGATCGTGGCGCGGGCGGCGTCATCGCCCCCGGCGAGACGCTGATCTTCGTCGTGGACCTCGTCGAGATCCGTTAGGGAACAAACCGCGTCGGCGCGTCGAGTGCCAGCAGGCGCTGGTAGTCGCCGTAGCGCTCGCAGCAGACCTCGGCAAGCATCCGCAGTCGGTCGTTCACGTTGGCGATATTCATCATCGCGAACTGGTCGAGTACGGACATCGGCGTGAGGGAACAGAGTTGCCAACTTCGCACGAGCGGATCGGCGTCCATCTCGCAATCGCGTCGCAGGCACACATCGGTGTGAACCTCGCTCTGGAGAGCGCGCAACGAGCGGACCGCCGACTCGGCGTAAGAGAGCAACGACAGGTCGACTTCACCATCGTCGGCACGCGGACGCACCGTAGCGCGCGGATAGGGCGCGTCGTCCAACCACCGCGAGACCTCGACGCAGCTTGTGCCCTCAACCATGAGAAGCGTCTGACCGTTGGCGACCTGTCGAGAATCGAGGATCTGCACGACGGTGCCCACTGACGTACGTTCTTCTCCCCCGCCGATCTCGGATCCGCGTGAAATGAGACACGTGCCGAACAGGCCATCGACCAGGTCGTTCAGCATCGCCTGGTAGCGCTCTTCGAAGACGCATAGGCCTACGACCTGATGGGGGAAGACGACCATGCCCAGGGGGAACATCGGCAGGTCCATCGTCGTCACGGGGCCAGCCTACGGGTACTTACTGGAAGCGGCGCGGCTCTTCGGCGAGCGTCTCAGCCAGGGTTCTCAGGGCGCGGGCGCGGTGCGAGAGGTCGTTCTTCTCGCTCGCCGAGAGCTCGGCGAGTGTGCGACCGGACGCGTCGTCCGGGGCGAACACGGGGTCGTAGCCGAAGCCGTTCGCCCCACGCGGCTCGCGCGTGATCTCACCGTAGAGGACACCTTCTACCACGAGCTCGTCACCCTCGGGCGACACGAGAGCGATCACGGTGCGAAAGTGGGCGCGGCGATCCTGGTGTGTCGCCATCTCGGCGAGCAACCTGTCGACGTTCTGAGCGTAAGTGGCGGATTCTCCCGCGTAGCGCGCACTAAAGACTCCGGGTCGCCCGCCCAGAGCGTCGACGAAAAGACCAGTGTCGTCGGCCACCGCGACGTGACGTGTCACGGTGGCGAGTGCGCGCGCTTTGAGGAGCGCGTTGCCCTCGAGTGTGTTCTCGGTCTCGTCCACCTCGTCCACGTGCGCGGGTCGGGCAATCACATCGATGCCGAGCGCCGACAGCACGGCGGCCATCTCCTCGGTCTTGTGGGGGTTCGCCGTCGCGAGGACGAATGGTCTCATCGCGCGCGTGGCGCCGGCGGCGTAGCGAGCACCTCGCGCTGGGCCGCGTGGATAGCGGCGATGCCGGCGCTCGCGAGATCGAGCAACTCGTCGAGCTCGCCACGGGTGAAGGCCACGTTCTCCGCGGTACCCTGGACCTCGACGAACCGGCCGTCGCCCGTCATAACGACATTCATGTCCGTGTCGGCGCGCGAGTCCTCCTCGTAGGGAAGATCCAGCATCGCGACCCCGCCGACGACACCCACCGAGGTCGCGGCCACGAGGTCGCTCAGAGCGTGCTCGGCGATCTGTCCGTATTGCACCAGCCGGGTGATCGCGTCGTGCAGGGCCACGTAGCCTCCGCATATGGCCGCGGTGCGTGTCCCGCCGTCGGCCTGGAGCACGTCGCAGTCGACGGTGATCGAGATGTCGGCCAGAATGTCAAGGCGCGTCACCGTACGCAGCGAACGTCCGATGAGGCGCTGGATCTCCTGGGTGCGGCCCGATTGCTTTCCCTTGGCGGCCTCGCGGCTCGCGCGATCCGGTGTCGAACCCGGCAAGAGCGAGTACTCGGCGGTGACCCATCCCTTGCCGGTGCCGCGCAACCATCGCGGTACGTCGGTCTCCACTGAGGCCGTGCAGAGAACGTGGGTGCGGCCCACGCGCACCAGCACTGATCCGGAGGCCATCTCCGTGAAGTCGCGTTCGAAGGTCAGGGCGCGCGCCTGATCGGGCAATCGGCCGTCAGCACGGACGAGGGTCATGAGTCTCCTTTGACGTTGCCGTCAACGGTAGTGGATGGGCCAGCGCGTTAGAAGTAGATGATGCGCTTCGCGCGCTCGACGACGTCATCGATGTCGTCGCTCCAGGCGCCCGTCGAGAGGTACTTCCAACCGTCGTCACAGGCGATCGTCACAATCGTCGCCGACTCGCCCTCGGGCACCAAGTTCGCGCACTTCACCGCCCCGGCCATGATGGCCCCCGAGGAGATGCCGACGAAGAGTCCGACGTCGGTCAGGCGACGCACCCACTCGATGGACTCGCGTGGGCGAACCACGACCTTACGGTCCAGTAATTCGGCGCCGTTGTTATCGGTAAAGACCGGTGGGATGTAGCCGTCGTCCAGGCTGCGCAGTCCGTCGACCATCTCACCACTCGGTGGCTCGACGGCCCAAACCTGCACGCCCGGCTTGTTCTCCTTGAGATAGCGACCCACGCCCATGAGCGTGCCCGACGTTCCTAGTCCGGCGACGAAGTGGGTGATCTCGGGCACGTCGGCGAGGATCTCAGGTCCCGTCGTGGTGTAGTGGGCCAGCGGGTTGGCCGGATTCGCGTACTGGTAGAGGAAGACCCACTCGGGGTGTTCGTCGGCCAGTCGCTGGGCCAGGCGCACAGCCCCGTTGGAGCCCTCGCTACCGGGCGACTCAATGATCTCGGCCCCCCAGGCGAGCAACAACTGGCGCCGCTCGGGTGAGACGTTGGTGGGTAGGACGACCTTGAGGTGATAGCCGCGCAAGCGGCACACCATCGCCAGGGCGATGCCCGTGTTGCCCGAGGAGGGCTCGAGCAGGGTCTGATCCGGCGCGCCCGGCACCAGGCGGCCATCGCGCTCGGCCGCCTCGACCAGTGAGATCGCCACGCGGTCCTTGACCGATCCCGCCGGATTGCGCCCCTCGAGCTTGGCGAGGATCGTCACCGTGGGCGACGGCGAGAGATAGCTCACGTCGATGATCGGCGTGTTGCCGATCAGCTCAAGCACGCTGGCGTATCGCGACACTAGATCGCGCCTCCGGCGACCGCCGGCAGCAGAGTGATCTCGTCGTCGGCGGCCACGATCGCCGACACTCCCCCGAGGTAGCGCACGTCGTCGTCGTTGACGTACACGTTGAGAAAACGGTGCAGGGTGCCGTCCTCGTTGAGGAGCTGACCGCGGATGGAAGGGTAGGTCGCTGTCAGTGCGTCAAGCACCTCGCCGATCGTCGCGCCTTCGACCGAGACGACCGTGGCGCCGCCCGTCGCGGGGCGCAACACCGTCGGGATGCGAACTAGTGCAGCCATGGATCCTCTTTCAGCGGGGTCAATTGTTGACTAACTGGGTCAAATTTAATGGGCGCTCTCGCGCCCGTGACCTACGCCGCGCGCGAAGGACGATAGAACGTCGCCAGCTGGAGCAGCGCACCGCCCACGCCCAAGATCAAGGTGACGGCGAAGTTCGTCCCGACGCTCCAGTGCAGCGGGTGCCACAGGTGATCCAACGAAAAGCGACCGGCGCCCAGGGTCCCCATGGTCAGAGCCGTCACCGCCACGCCCAGTGTGTATTCGATTCCCTCGCCCTTGTTAAAGATGAAGAAGCCGTTCTTGCGGTGCACGGTCATGATCGCGACGATCATCAGCGACATGAGACCCGCACTCGCGAGCGGCGTGAGGAGTCCGAGCGTCAAGAGGATTCCCGCGCCGACCTCGGTCGACGCGGCCATCATCGCGTTGATCATTCCAGGACGGACCCCGACCGACTCGAACCACGTCGCCGTGCCGGGCAGCTTGCCACCACGAAAGAACTTGCGAAATCCGTGAGCAAAGATCATGAGACCCAAAAAGAGGTGCAGGGCCAGCAGGGCCAAGTCGACCTGCACCGGATACGACGACACCACCGCATTCATGACGACCTCCGTTCCTTTTGCCACGCTAGCGATTCAGTGGGAAATCGTTACCTCTTCGGTTGAAATGTCGCCCTCGATAATGCGATAGCTCTTGAGAACCGTCGCCACGTCGCGCAGTCCGACGAGGACGTAGTGCCAGGCCGGATCTGGCGCCTGGGCGACGTCGGTGGGGCTCGGATAAGGATCGGAGTGGGTGTGGGAGTGGAATACGCCGATGACCTGGACGCCGTCGTCGTCGGCCCGACGGAAGGCGCGCAGGAGGACTCGACTGTCGATCTCGTAGACGCGCGCCGAGTGAGCGACGTTCTCGCTGGGCACCACCTCGACGACGATGCCGTCTGGGGTTCCGAGCAGCAGCCCGCAGCCCTCGTCAGGCAGTGCTCGGATGCACGTTGCCACCATGGCGTCACGCTGATCTGCGGTCATCTGTAACACGCGACCACCCTAACGAGCGGTGGCGATCAAGCCCGTCACTACGCTTGACCCGTGGGACGCGCGAAGCAGATCAAGGATCGCCGGGACAGGGCCAAGTCTGAGTCCGGTGGCGACCGGGTAGTCGCCACCAATCGCCGCGCCCGCCACGACTACGAGATCCTCGAAACCCTCGAATGCGGCATGGTGCTCTCGGGCAGCGAGGTGAAGTCCCTGCGCGAGGGCCGCGCCCAGATAACCGACGCCTACGCACGCATCGAGAACGGAGAGCTCTGGCTCCTCGGCTCGCACATCCCGCCGTGGGCCTACGCCGTGGGATTCGGCAGCCACGACCCCAACCGGGCGCGCAAGCTGCTCGCCCACCATCACGAGATCGACCGGTGGATCCACAAAACCACGGCCCAGCCCTTGACGATTGTGCCGCTCAAAATGTACTTCAAGGACGGCCGGGCGAAGGTCGAGATAGGACTCGCCCGTGGACGAACCCTCCACGACCGGCGCCAGGCCATCGCCAAGCGCGATGCCGAGCGCGACATGGCGCGCGCCGCTCGCGGCGCCGAAAAACTGGGCTGAGCGGCGTCCCAGCCATACCGGTACGCTGGAAGCGCGGCCAAGGCGGTCGCTTTCGAGGGGGTGATTGGTTTCGACGTCAGTTGTTGCGGTGAAAGAAGCGAGCCGTGGTCTCCGGAGCCACGTAAAAGAGCCGGAAACAAAAATAAACGCCAAGCCTCAGCTTGCGTTTGCTGCTTAGGTAGCAACGTCCGCCCACACCCAGCCCTACGGTGTGGTTCACGGGCGTCATGAAGTAGGGCTTACCGACGAGATTTGTTAGCGGTTTCGACGGGACAACGCAGTTAACTACGGATTCACGCTGGTGCTGACGTCGGCGGGTTTCCCGACAATTAACGCTCAGCTGCGCTCGGAGAATGTTCACTAATGCCCTGACGGACCTGGGTTCGATTCCCAGCACCTCCACGAATTACCCCTGACCAGGAATTAGAAACTCACTCCGTGTTGATCTCTTGACAGCGACCGTCCAACCGCTACAATGTCAGACAGGAGGTTGTATGTCAGACAATCGAAGGTCGTTGAGTGCTCTTGGATTCCACCCAGGCACGGTTAGCCGCGTGCAGCGCTCAGGAAACTCGAAGGTGATCCCC
>JAJYGN010000055.1 GCA_021790675.1 Actinomycetes bacterium | reverse complement strand
TGACGCACATCAGCTGAGCCGAGCTCGGCTTCTCTATCCGCCGGTGCCGCACTGCGACGGCCGGTATGTCCGAACCCCAACCAAACCAGAAAGTGGGTTGTGACCATGCAATCGTTTCCCGAAACCCCCATCGTCCCCGTGTCCATCTACGAACTGAACCTGTCGGGCAAGCTCTACGGATTGCTCGGAGAGCTCGCCGCCGAGATGTCCCAGCTGCCCACCGAACGCACCGTCGAACGATGGGTTGCCACGGAGATCCTGCACCAGGTCTGTCGCTGCAAGGATGCGCTGATCGATGCGCTGCACTGCGCTCTGCGCCTCAGTCAGTTGGGTAACCTCGACGGACGGTCGCAGGAGTGGATCGACGAGATCCTGCGCTATACCGAGGTGGACCAGGGCCAGCTCGATCACGTCGAAGGGACACTTCTACACCAGTGCCATCCGCCTTTGCCGTAAGGAGGAGCCGAGAAGGACGAGTTGACGGAGCTTGTCGCCTGGGTCTGACCCGAGACGAATGATCGTCCGTCGGAACCTGGTTTCAGCCGGAACGAAGGCGAGTTCGGCCGCAGGTTGCGCTTCGCCTTCATCACACGGCACCCAACGCGGTTCCCACCGCCCTTCCTCGAGTCAGATGGAGGAAATGGGGTGCGGTTCAGATCGTGATTGAGGTATGCCCGACTTGTGAACGGGAATACTCCGGCAATTGTGGTGTTTCGCTAGTATGGGAAAAATCATTGATATCAACAGTCGTGCGGCCTTCCAACGCGATGTTCTCGAAGCAGAAATTCCGGTCATTGTTGACTTCTGGGCGAATTGGTGTGGACCGTGCAAGGTCGTCGCACCAGAACTCGAACTACTGGCCAAGGCCTACGGAGAAGACCTTAGGATCGTGAAAGTTGACGTAGACGTCAACCAGGACATCGCCGTCGAGTATGGCGTTCAGAGTATTCCGACGATTGCCCTCTTTCGCTCGGGCGAATGGGTGGCGGCGACGGTCGGGGCCAAGCGGGCTCGCGTGATCGAGGGCGACCTCGGCCTGCCCAGCGCCACGGGCGCCTACGAATCCACCAAGTAATCGTGGCGGGCCTCGCCCTCGAGGTGGTACCGACGGTCTCGGCGCAACAGATGCGCGAGATCGACGACCTGGTGATCTCGTACGGCCTCTCGCTGGAGCAGATGATGGAGAACGCCGGACGCAACCTGGCTCAGCACGTCATCGAGACGTACCACCCCGAGTCGGTCAGCGTGCTGGTGGGCCCAGGTCACAACGGCGGTGGCGGCCTCGTGGCGGCGCGCCACCTCGCCAATCGCGGCGTGCGCGTCGAGCTCTGCCTCGCCCGAGGGGACGTTGCGCCCGTGACCGCCCGCCAGCTGGCCCTCGACCGCCGGATCGGCGTCGTTGAGGTCGACGCACCCTCCACGAGCGCGATGGTGATCGACGCGCTCCTCGGCTACTCGCTCAGCGGCGAGCCGCGGGGACGGGTGGCCGATCTCATTGACTGGACCCGTTCTCAGGCGAGTCCGGTCGTCTCACTCGACGTGCCGAGTGGACTCGACGCGACGAGCGGACACTTCACGCGCTGCGTTCGTGCCCATTCGACGCTCACCCTGGCGCTGCCCAAGATGGGGCTCGTGCGCGCGGCCCGCGTCGCGGGTGAGATCTACCTCGCCGACATCTCGATTCCGCGACGCGCCTACGAGGCGCTCGGCCTCGACGTGCCAGATCTCTTTGCGACGTCGCCGATCGTTCACCTCACGCGCTAGCTCGGCCGGCGTGTCCTAGGGTCGGGCTGCGCCGATCAGTCCGGCCGTGAACAGGGGGGCGTAGCTGACTAGCGTGCCCGAGTGCGCCGCGGCGATGACGGTGTTGGTGCCGTAGGGTCCGCTGCCCACGTACATCACCAGGTGGTCCACCAGGTGATCGCCGTCGAGGTTGAAGTAGTAGAGAAGGTCGCCGGGCTGTAGCGCGGTCAGCGCCACGTGCGCCAGTGTTGGCCACTGGGTCTCGGTGGTGCGCGGGATGGAGACGCCGGCTCGACCCCAGGCCCACTGGACGAGACCAGAGCAGTCGAATCCGACCCCGGGCGTCTCGCCGCCCCACACGTAGGGCACCCCGATCTGGCTCTCGGCGAAGTGCACCGCGGCCAGTCCCTGGGCGGAGGGGGCGAGCGGGGTCTGGGGAACCACGGGCGCGGTGGCCGACTGGATGGCCAGCGTGACCTGGTTCGCGGCCGCCTGACCACCCACCGAGGACGCGGCGGCGACCGCCTGGACTTCGCCGGCGGTGTCGTGCTGCTTCGCGGCCGCCACGCCCCGGTGGATCTCGTAACTGATGATCGTGGTGGCCAGGGAGTGGGTGATGGTGGCCAGGGTGGCCTGGGTCTGGGCCGTGTTGGCCTTGTTCTCGGCCAGTAGCGAGCTCATCTGACTCGTCGTGGCCCTCGCCTGGCTTCGTTGGACCTCGACCTGACTGATGGTTGCGAGCAGCGACGCCCGCTGGCGCTCGTAGGTGGTCCGCAGCCGGTCCATAGTGGCGATGGCGAGATTCTCATAGAGGGCGCGTTCGGCCCCCTGGATCGGGCTCGTCGAGACGTAGGAGGGCGCCTGCACGCTCACGGGCCCGGCCACGTAGTAGCGGATGATCGCCGCCGAGAGGTTGCTCGAAGCGACCGCGACCGCCGCGCGGGTGTTGGTCAGTCGGCCGTCGAGCCGCCTGATCTGATGCTCGATGACCGCGAGGCGCGCGGACGCGTTGTCGTAGGCGTTGGCGGTGGTCTCACCGGTCTGGGAGAGTCGCGCAAGGCGTCGCGAAAGCGCGGCGATCACGGCCTCGCTCTGGGCGATGGTCGCCCCAGAGGCGTGCGAGCTGGTCGCGACGACGGGAACGGACGAGGCAGCGAGCGCCAGCGCCAGAGCGATTAGCGGGCTCTGGCGCTGGCGCGCGGGATGTCTCACGAATTGTCTCACGGTCGGTCTCCATTGTGTCGGGCGCCGTGCGCGGCAACGGATGAGGCTTCGGGTCCCGAGGACGAGCTCGCCCCCCACGCGGGGAGGTTGGGGTGCTCGTGGGGGTAGAGCGCGGCGCTGACGTCGGGGCAGTCTCTCGCGAGCCACGCCGCCGTCGAGCGGTACGCCTGGTCGATGAGGGACCGCGACTGGGAGAAGTCGATCGGCGAGACCGCGATCGGACACAGCGGGGGTACGACGCGCAGATCGACGCCGTGGTGCCAGCGCTCGGCGTCAGAAGCGAGTCGATGCTGGACCAGTGTCGAGAGTCCCTGCATCGCCATCGCCAGGGCCGAGCGCGGCGGGCGCCGCAGAGAGCACGGGTATCCGGCGGGCAGCACCCACACCGAGTGGGCGCCCAGGTCGGCGGCGTAGGAGATCGGGGTGTTGTTCACGACGGCTCCGTCCATATACCAGCGCTCGCCGATCGCTACCGGCGGTAGCAGTCCCGGGATCGAAGCGCTGGCCACGACGGCGTCGATCGCCGGACCGCTCGAGAACAGGACGTCCTTGCCCGACTGGACGTCGACGGCGACGACATGTAACGGGATTGCTGCCTCCTCGAGGCGCGCGAAAGTGAGGTGTCGGGCGAGGAGAGACCGCATGCCCGTATCCGAGGCCAGCGAGGGCCGCCGTCCGCCGAGAGCCCACGCGCTGTGCCAGAGGTTCATGGGAAACACGTCGCGACGACGTAGGGACGCCCAGATGTCCACCAGGCTATCGATGCCCTGGCCGGGGTGGCCCGCCAGCCACGCGGCGTTGAACGCGCCGACGCTCGTGCCCACGAGCAGGTCGATGGCGATTCCCGCCTCGATGAGGGCCCTTAACATTCCGACCTGTGCGGCCCCCAGGCTCGCCCCGCCCGAGAGAACGACGGCACTGACACTCTTCGCGCTCGTCGTGGTCTCGGTCATGATGGTCCCCGTTGGCGAAACCCGCGCGCAAGCGGACCTATTCCCGCCACGTAGTCCGACGTCACCCGCCTCGATCAGGGAATAATGAGCTGCGCCGGGGAGTTCTCGTGACGTGGACCACGATCTCATCGTCATCGGCGGCGGCGCGGCCGGCCTCGGGGCGGCCCGCGCTGCGCGGCGCCGCGGCGCCCGCGTCGCCCTGATCAGCGACGCGCCCCTCGGTGGTGACTGCACGTTTAGCGGGTGCGTCCCGTCAAAGACGCTTCTCAACGCCGCGCGACAGGGCCTCAGCTTCTCGGCGGCCATGACCAGGGTCAGCGACGTGATCGACTCGATCGCGCGAACCGAGAGCGCCGCGGTCGTGCGCGCCGAGGGAGTTGACGTGATCGCGGCGCGCGCCCGGTTCACCGACGCGACCACCCTCGACGTCGACGGTGCGCGGGTGCGCGCCCGTCGGGTCGTGCTCGCCACCGGCGCGGGACCGCTGGTGCCGGCGATTCCGGGTCTGGATCGGGGATCGGTTCTCACGAACGAGGACATCTTCAAACTCAAGAATCTGCCGCGCCGACTCGGCATTGTGGGTGGCGGACCGATCGGAGTCGAGATAGCCGAGGCCTTTGCCCGCCTGGGAAGCCAGGTCACGGTCGTCGAGGCGGCGGCGCGACTCCTCCCGCGCGAGGAGCCCGAGGCGAGCGAGGTCATCGCCGACTACCTCTCACAGCTCGGTGTGCGCCTGCTCAGCGCGACGAGCTGCGTCGCGGTGCACCACGGTGCGTCGACGACGACTCTTACCCTCGCGACCGGTGCGGCTCTCGAGTGCGACGCGCTGGTCGTCGCCGTCGGGCGCAGCCCCTCGAGTGGCGACCTCGGCCTCGAGGTGGCGAGCGTGGCGCGCGACGAGCGGGGGTTCGTCACCGTCGGGGCCAACCTGCGCACGAGCGCTCGACACGTCTTCGCGGCCGGCGACGTGTCCCAGGCGCTGCAGTTCACCCACGTGGCCGACGAGACCGGACGACTCGCTGCGGCCAACGCCCTATCGCGCGTGGCATGGCGACGTTTCCACCCCGAGTGGATCCCGATGGTGACCTATACCGGGCTCGAGGTCGCTCGCGTGGGGGTGCGCGAGGCCGAGGCCCCCCGGGGCGCGCGCGTGGCGTACCTGCCGATGTCCGAGTTCGATCGCGCGGTCATGTCCGGTGAGGAACGCGGCTTCGTCAAGATCATCGCGGGACCGCGGCGCCTCAGTGGCCACCTCGCCGGCGGTCAGATCCTGGGCGCCACGATCGTGGCTCCGCGCGCCGGTGAGATGCTCGCCGAGGTCGTCCTCGCCATGCGAACCGGCCTCTACGGCGCGCGCTTGGCCACGGCCACCCACGCCTATCCGACGTGGTCGATGGCGGTGCAGATGACCGCGGCCCAGTTCTTCGGTGAATTCGGGGGCCGACGCGCCCGTCAGGTCGATTCGAGGGAATAGTCGTGCGGTCGATAGCGTTCCTACCAGTGATGGAGCCCGAACCCAATCTCAACGCGCGTCGGCGCGCAAGCAGCGACCACGAGGCCTTCGAGCGCTACGTGGTGCCCGAGCTTGCGGCGCTGCTGAGAGTGGCTCAGTCTCTGACTCGCAACTCCCACGACGCCGAGGACCTGGTTCAGGACACGATCCTACGAGCCTTCAAGGCGATCTCGAGCTTCGACGGCGCCCACCCGCGCGCCTGGCTGTTCACGATTCTGCGCAACACCCACATCAACCGCAATCGCCGTCAGCGCCCCGATCTCCTCGATGATCCTCACGACGCCGAATCGGTTCCCGAGACGCGACGCTCGGATCCGGCGGACCTCGCCGAGGACGCCGCCTTTCGCGAGGCGGTAATCGCCGCGACGGCGGCCCTGCCCGAGAAGATGCGCCTGGTCGTCGAGCTGGTCGATCTGGAGTCGTGCACCTACGCCGAGGTCGCGACGGCGCTCGACATTCCGATCGGCACGGTGATGAGTCGACTGCACCGGGGACGGCGCCAGATCAAGGAACAGCTCATCGCGAGCGGTCTAGTACGAGGGAAAGCGAGTTCACGGTGAGTGTGCTGCGAGAAATGAGAGACAATCTGCGCGAGATGCGGACCTGCCACGCGGTGGGTCAGTGGCTCCAGCACTACCTGGACGGTGAGTTGGACCCGCCGGTCGTCGCGCAGGTCGAAGAGCATCTCGAGACGTGCGTTCGCTGCGGCCTCGAGGTCGACACCTATTCGAGGATCAAG
>JAJYGN010000032.1 GCA_021790675.1 Actinomycetes bacterium | reverse complement strand
GGCTTTTGAGGCCTCCGCGTCTGCCGATTCCGCCATCCGGGCTAGAGCGACCCCGGAAGCCTACCTAAAGTGACGTCGTGAGAGTGAGCCTGTGGCGAACACACGCGCGCCTGCGCCGACCAATCGTCGCCGCCGAGCAGCGTCACGACGAGCGTGCCCGGCTCTATCTCGAGATCAAGCACGCCGGCCACGCCGGCTTCGGCGAGGTCTCTCCCCAGGGCGTGGCCCTCAACGGCGATCCGAGCGTGGACGACGTCGTCAAAGAGCTGCTCGAGGTCGTGGTGCCACGCCTGATGCGCGTGGTGGGCCGCGAGCACGAGCCGCCAGCGTGGGCGCGCACCACCAGCCTTGTGGGCGAGCGCCCGGCCAGCCGGGTGGCCGGAGCGTTGGTGGAGATGGCGCTGATGGACCGCGAACTGCGCGCGCGCGACAGCGACCTCGCCGCGCTCTGGCCGGCGCAGTTCGCGACGCCGATCCAGGCGACGGTCTCGATGATCGACCTGTCCACTGCCTGGTCGATCGGTGACGCGGCGCGCGTACGCGTCAAGACCGCCCCGGGGGCGCTGAGTGACGCGGCCATCGCCGCGCTGGCGGGTCTCGACGCGCCGGTCCTACTGGACTTCAACTGCTCGGCCACGAGCGTCGAGGACGTGCTGAGCCAGTGGCGCGCGATCAGCGAGGTGGCGAGGATCGACGCGATCGAGCAGCCCTTCGCCGTGGGCAACGTGGCCGATCACTCGCGACTGGCCGCGCACCTCGGAGTCGATCTCAGCATCGACGAGGGCTGTCGTAGCCTGCAAGACCTCGTGCAGATCGTTCGCTACCGCGCCGCCGCGATGGTCTGCGTGAAACCTGCGCGGGTGGGGGGATACGCCGTGGCGCGCAGCCTCATCGCGCGAGCGCGTGAGATGGGGCTGCGTGTCTATCTCGGGGGCTTCTTCGAGTCAGACTTCGCGCGCGGCGTCAACCGCGCTTTCGCCCACAGCTGCGTAGAGGAGCCGAGCGACGTGGGTGCGGTGGCACTCTCTGACGCGGGAGCGCTCGCGCTCGCGGGCGGCCTGGGGTGGCGCCCGGCGCCAGCCGTCCTCGAGGCGGCCGAGCCGCTCGGCACCTGGGAGTGAGCGGCCGTACACTTCTGCTGGTGCCACGGATGCGACGACGTCTCGAGGACGTGCAACGGCGGCTCTCGGCCGCGCGTGAGAGCCAACGCGTGCTCGAAGAGCAGGTAGCGGTCTGGAATGACGCCCTTGACGACGCCCGCATCCGCGCCCTGGTCTCCGAGACCCCGCTGCAGACGCAAGAATACGAGGAGTTGTCGCGCCACGTCCTGGCCGCGAAGTCCGAGTTGGAGCGTCGTACCTCGGAAGTTCGTAGCCTGATAGGCGAGCGCGACGAGTTGTTGCGCGAATGGGCACCAAAGGATGAGCATGGATAAGCGGGTAGTCATCGCCGACGACGAGTCGATCATTCGCCTCGATCTGAAGGAGATCCTCGAGAGCGACGGCTACGTCGTCGTGGGCGAGGCCGCGCGCGGCGATGACGCGCTGGCGATGATTCGCGAGCACCGTCCCGACCTGGCGCTGCTCGACATCAAGATGCCCGGCCTCGACGGCATCGAGGTGGCGCGCGAGGTCAAGGGCTCGAACACGATGGTCGTGCTGCTCACGGCCTTCAGCCAGCGATCGCTCATCGAGAGCGCGCGCGACGCCGGGGTCGTGGCCTACCTGGTCAAGCCGTTCCGCTCCAGTGAGATCCTGCCCAAGCTGGCGGCGTTGCTCAACCCCCACGACGAGGACGCTGCGTCGGAGGTCTCCCACGTCGTCGAGGACAAGATCGAGACCCGCGAGCTCGTCGCGCGTGCCAAGGAGAAGCTGATGGCCGAGCGCGGTCTCGACGAGCCGGCGGCCTTCGAGGCGATCCAGCAGTCCGCGATGCGCGCGCGGGTGCGGATGCGCGACGTGGCCCAGCAGATCCTCAAGGGCGAATTTGTCGGCTGACTCGACGACGCGCCCGCTGCTCGTCCTCGACGGGATGTCGCTGGCCTTTCGGGCGTTTTTCGCGCTCTCCAGTGAGATCGCCACGTCCGAGGGCCTGGTCACCAACGCCCTCCACGGATTCGCGGCGATGCTGCACTCGCTGATACGCACCCAGAATCCGCGTGGCGTGGTTGTGGCCTTCGACCTGCCCGGTGGGACCTTTCGTGACTCGATGAGTGAGGACTACAAGGGTGGACGCGCCGCCACGCCGCCCGAGCTCGAGCCCCAGTTCGACTTCATCCGCCACATGTGCGACGCGCTGCACATCCCCGTGCTCGGTGTGCCCGGCTTCGAGGCGGACGACGTGCTGGCCACCCTCGCGACCTGGGGGCGCGACCAGCAGATCCCCGTCACGGTCGTCACCGGAGACCGCGACACCTTCCAGCTGGTCGAAGACCCTTTTGTCAAAGTCCTCTACAACCGTCGAGGGGTTTCTGACTACTCGCTCTACGACGAGGCCGGCATCGTCGAGCGCTGCGGCATCGAACCCGAGCGCTACCCCCTGCTCGCCGCCCTGCGTGGTGACGCCTCGGACAACCTGCCCGGCGTGCCCGGGGTGGGCGAGAAGACGGCCGCCAAGCTCTTCAGCCAGTACCGCGACCTCGACGACCTCTACCAGCACCTGGACGACCTCACCCCGAAGCTGCGCGAGAACCTCGCGGCCTACGAGCAGCGCGCGCGCACCAACGCGACCGTGATGCAGCTCGTACGCGACGTACCCCTCGACTTCACCCTCGAAGACGTGCACCTGGGGGGCTGGCGCCGCGACGAGGTGCTGGCCTTCTTCGATCGCTTCGAGATGAACTCGATGCGCGCGCGCTTTGACAAGCTCATGACCGACGGGTCCCTCGGGGCGGGTGCCGACGCTCCGGCCCCCGCCCCGGCCTCGGCTCCGCTGGCCCGGGCGGCGGTTCCCCTCGCGCGCCGCGATGACTTCGCCGGCGTGATCGCGGCGTCGCACGGCCTGGTCGTCGCGCGCGCCGGCGAGCGGGTCGCGGTCCTCGATCCCCAGGCGCACGTCGTCAGCGTGGGCGAGATTTCCGAACTGTTCGCCCTGGTGGGAGGACGGCCGCTCTCGGGCCACGACGTCAAAGTTTTCTATCGCCTCGGCGAGGAGCGGTCAGTCCACCTCGCCGGACCCGGCGACGACTCATCGATCATGGCGTACCTGCTCGACTCGGTAAGCGGGCACTACGAGCTTGGCGACGTGGTGGCGCGCTACCTCGGCGAGGCCGTGTCGGCACCCACGCTCTTTGACGCGGCGGGTGACGACGCGTTGGTGGGCGACGTCGAGAGGATCCAGCGCCTGCTCACCCTGCTCAGTGGCGAGATCACCTCCTGGCAGCTTGATCACGTCTACCGCGAGGTCGAGCTACCCCTGGTGGCCGTGCTCGGGCGAATGGAGGCGCGCGGAATCCGTGTGGACGTGGCACTGCTGCGCGAGATCGCCGCCGAGTTCGCCGACGAGGCCCAGCGGCTCGATCGCGAGATCCAAGACCTCGCCGGCCACGACTTCAAGGTGAACTCGCCCGCCCAGCTCCAGGTCGTGCTCTTCGAGGAGCTGGGACTTCCTCCCACCAAGAAGATCAAGAGCGGATTCTCCACCGACGCCTCCAGCCTCGAGGCGATCGAGGGGGCGCACCCCATCGTGGCCAAGATCCTGCGCTATCGCGAGGTCGAGAAGCTGCGCAGCACCTACGGCGCGCCGCTCATCGACGCGGTCGCCTCCGATGGTCGCATCCACGCGACCTTCCAGCAGACCGTCGCGCGCACCGGGCGGCTGTCCTCAGACAGTCCCAACCTGCACAACATCCCCGTGCGCGGCCGTGAGGGCAGGCGGCTGCGCTACGCGTTCTTGCCGAGCGAGGGCTGGCTGCTCGCGGTGGCCGATTACAACCAGATCGAACTGCGCATCCTCGCGCATCTCTCCCAGGACGCTGGGCTGCTCGCGGCCTTCGCGAGCGGCGAGGACGTGCACCGATCGATCGCGGCAATTGTCTTCGGGGTCGACCCCGAGGCGGTGAACCACGCCCAGCGTGAGCAGGCCAAGGCCGTCTCCTACGGACTCGCCTACGGGATGGAGGCCTTCGGCCTCAGCCGGCGCCTGGGCATCGACGTGCCTGCGGCGAGGGCCATCATGGAGCAGTACTTCGGGGGATTTCCCAGTCTCAAGCGCTACATGGACGACACGGTCAAGGAGATCCGCGCTCGGGGATACTCGCGCACTGAGTTCGGACGCATTCGGCCCTTCCCGGATCTGGCAACGGCCGTGGGCCCCCAGCGCCAGGCCGCCGAGCGCCAGGCGATGAACGCTGGCATCCAGGGACTGGCGGCGGACGTCTTCAAGTCTGCGCTGGTGCGACTGGACCGCGAGCTGCGCGAACGGTCCCTCGCGGCGCGCCTCATCCTCCAGGTTCACGACGAGGTCCTTGTCGAGGCCCCGCCGGAGGAGAAGGACCCGGTCAGTGAGATCATCGTCGACGCGCTGACCAACGCGGCGCGCCTCTCGGTGCCCCTCGCGACGTCCCTCGCCTGGGGCGAGAACTGGGCTGCGGCCAAGGGATAAGCCTCTGCTAGGCTGTTCACCCTGGGCTGACACCGGTAGCCCAGCCCCTGTTCCCTAGCGGACCCCGGTGTGGTCGGTAGTGGATTTACGAGTTATGTCGGACGGCACCAGCCTCCTCTCCTCCCAGCAAATGGGCACCTTCGACGCCGAGGGCAACTACGTTCCCCGCGTCATCACCGAAGACAACCTGGTCGGCACGGACCTCGCCGCCCTGGTCGGCAACAGCGTCCTCGAGTTCGACGACGGCGACCTGGTGGTCGGCACGGTCGTCAAGATCGACCACGACGAAGTCCTCCTCGACATCGGATTCAAGTCCGAGGGCGTGATCCCGGCGCGCGAGCTCTCTATTCGCAACGACGCCGACCCCTCCGAGATCGTCTCCCTCGGCGAGCGCGTCGAGTGCCTGGTCCTCCAGAAGGAGGACAAGGAAGGCCGCCTCATCCTCTCCAAGAAGCGCGCCCAGTACGAGAAGGCCTGGGCCACGATCGAAGAGCTGAAGGCCCGTGACGAGGTCGTCAAGGGCGTCGTCATCGAGGTCGTCAAGGGCGGCCTCATCGTCGACATCGGACTGCGCGGCTTCCTGCCCGCCTCCCTGGTCGAGCTGCGCCGCGTGCGCGAGCTGCAGCCCTACATCGGCAAGACCGTCGAGGCCAAGATCATCGAACTCGACCGCAACCGCAACAACGTGGTGCTCTCGCGTCGCGCCTGGCTCGAGGAGACCCAGAAGGAGCAGCGCGGGGACTTCCTCAACAACTTGAAGCCCGGCGAGCGCCGTCACGGCGTCATCTCCTCGGTGGTCAACTTCGGTGCCTTCGTGGACCTGGGCGGCATGGACGGTCTGATCCACGTTTCCGAACTCAGCTGGAAGCACATCGACCACCCGAGCCAGGTCGTCGCGGTCGGCGACGAGGTCGACGTCGAGGTACTCGACGTGGACTTCGCCAAGGAGCGCATCTCCTTGTCGCTCAAGGCCACCCAGTCCGACCCGTGGCAGGTCTTCGCCGACAGCCACGCCGTGGACCAGCTGGTCTACGGACGCGTCACCAAGCTCGTGCCCTTCGGCGCTTTCGTCCAGGTGGGCGAGGGGATAGAGGGCCTGGTGCACATCTCGGAGATGGCCGCGCACCACGTCGAGTCGCCCGACCAGGTGGTCAGCGCCGGCGAGGAGCTGTGGGTCAAGATCATCGAGCTCGACACGGCGCGACGTCGCATCTCGCTGTCGATCAAGCAGGCCGCCGAGGGTGGCGAAGTCTCCGAGGAGTACCGCGAGGCCTTCGGCAGCCACGCCTACGACACCGAGGGCAACTACATCGGTGGCCTCGAGTACGGCGAGTTCACCCCCGAGACCGAGGCGCAGGCCGCCTGGGCCGAGTACGCGACCGAAGTCACGCCCAAGGCGGAGGGCTCTGACGAGGGCGCCGACGAGGTGTCCGACGAGGGCACCGAGCCCGCCGACGCGTAGCCGCAGCCTTCGCTGCGATCACCGGGGGCAGTCACCAGCCCTAGCAGAACGACGAGTTACGCGCGTGACGCGTGGCGTGCGTCCCACCAGGCGAGCACGCGCGCGCCGTAGAAGGTGAGCCACTTTGATGGCTCGCCCGG
>JAJYGN010000016.1 GCA_021790675.1 Actinomycetes bacterium | reverse complement strand
GTACGCCGCTGGGTGCCTGAACTTGCACGCGCCCCCCGGTGACCCCGGACAGCGCGGTGACCTCGTCACGGCTCAGCGCCCGCTTGTCGACGTCCCAACTACCCGACGCCGTCACCATCGTGGTCTGTGTCAGCGGGTCGACGGCGAACAGCATGCCTTCGCTGAACCCGCTGAGGCCCAGGTACCTTTGGTACACCCGGGCCATTGGGGCCGACACGTAGTCCGAGATCTGCTGTGGCCGCGGCAGTAGTCCCAGTTGATCCATTCGGTGGCCCGCGCGGACGATGTCATCGGGAGTCGTGGTCTCGTTCCACGTCGTCTGCGAGATGGCGTCGCTGTGGACGTCGAACTGCCCGCCGACCTCGTGGGCGCTGGCGCTCGTCACCAGCCGATCACGGAGCCCGTCAACCTTCGCGTGGGTCTCCGTGGGGTGACCTCCTTCGAGGGTGCAGTAGGTGACCTCGTCCGCCTCGGGGCCGGACACGAAGACGATCTTCGGTGAACCGATCTTGGCCATGGTCACCCGCGCGGTGGAGACCACGTCAACGTGAGACCAGGCTCGTAGTGACTCTCCGACGCCGACGAGGACGGCCAAATTGTGCGGACGACGACTCAGCTGGTAGTCCTTCGTGACCGTCAGCATCAGTGGCTGGGATCGCTCGGGGACGCGCGCCGCGAGAGGCTCGGGTCCGTCCGGGATCGTCACGCTATCGATGAGCAGGTCGATAGTCTCCTCGTCGGTGGTCACGATGGTGTGCCCCTGGTCGCGAAACGAATCCATGAGTTGGGCTCGGAACGTCGTCATTGGCAAGGGATCGTGCTCCCCTCCCACGAAGGCAACCTTGAGCGGCCGCCACCAGTGGCATTCGCGCACGTCCCCAGCTGGTACATCCATACGGTATCGTTCCATTTCGTCTGACGAGCAAGATCAAGATAAGTACTGGAAAGCCTAAACTAGTTGTAGTGGACCGTACTATCGGCGGGTCTACCTCGGACAGAGGGTTGCCTTCGTACAGTGTTGCTGCGGCGGAGGTTGCGTCTGACTCGGCCGGGCTCCGGGGGCTGGCCGACGACGCGACTTAACCTAGTCGCTCGCGACAACATTGCGGCACTGAATCACGACGAAGCGTAGCGAAAGAAGGCTGACGGTGATCGTGTGACGTGATTGCGCGTTAGGCGAATCCTCGGACAGTGTAAGTAACACTGATGAGAGCGGGCGACGAGACTCGAGCTCGCGTTCACGGCCCGGGAAGCCAGCAATCGATTCGGCGTTGAAGATAGCGATCACTCCATCAGGGAGGAGTCAAGAGCGAGCGCGTGACCGAGACTGAGGTTTGTACGATACTCGGAAATTCTCACTTTCATATGGTATGATTCCAATCATGTCGAGAACCACCTTGCGAGCCAGGGGTCAAATCACACTTCCTGACGATGTACGCCGTGCCGCGCATCTGGAGGAGGGTGATCTCTTGGATGCCGAGATCACGAGCGAGGGAATCCTCCTACGGCCACAGAAGTTCATCGATGCCACGCAAGCGTGGTTCTGGACGGCCGATTGGCAGTCTGGTGAACGCGATGCCGATGCCGATCGTTCCGCCGAGAGGATCAGTTCCTTCGCTTCCGGTGAAGAGCTGCTTGCCGCGCTCGACCGGCGGTCCAAGTCGGAGCGTCAGCGCAAGAAGTTGTAGAAATCTTGCCAACTTACGCATGGCTGGATCGTTTCGGTAAGGATTTCGATGGTCTGAGTCGAGAGCAGCAAGCACTCTTCCTTTCAGCTGTCGCCCTGTTCGTAGAAGACCTGCAACGGCAACGCGCCTTTCGAAAGGGGCTCCGCGTCAAGGGGATCAAAGGTGCTTCGGGAATCTTCGAAATGACCTGGGCCGCTGACGGTCGCGCAACCTTTGAGTATGGTGCATCAACAGTGCCAGGTGAGCCCCATGTCATCTGGCGTCGAATCGGTACTCACGAGATCTTCGGCATGCCTTGAATGTCTGAGGCTGGTCCACAACGAGACAAGTGTGAGCTCTAGGAGTGGCGTCGGAGTACGCGACGGTGAGCAGCAGGCGACGGGGTTGCCTGGATGGACCGAATTTCGTTGGCCTGGTAGGCCTCGTCGATCTCGCGTGACGTCGCACCGCCCGCGTGGACGTTCAGCCAGTCGTCGTGGCTCGATGGGGCGACCTTGAGCATGCGACAGCACAGGTGCACGAGGAATCCTTCGGCTTTCCGGGCGGCGGTCCAGCGGTAGGTGGTCACCGTGGACTCACCCCTCAGAAGGCCGTTGCTCCTTCTAAGAGCGTGTGTTCTATTAGGCGAGTGCACCAGGAACCATGACCGACACCATAAGGTCGTGGCCTATTCAAGTGACCTGACCAACGCCCAGTGGAAGATTCTCGAGCCCCTTCTGGTGACCCCCTCTAAGCGAGGACCGAGGCATGGGGCCGATTTGCGCCATGTCGTCGACGCGATGCTCTACATCTCGCACACTGGTTGCCAATGGCGCTTCTTACCTGATGAGTTCGGTCCCTGGACTCGGGTCGGCCAGTTCCAGCGGTCAGTGCACGGTTCCGGTCAGAATGACCGGTGACTAACACACACACCGACCGCTGGAGAACACACAATGGCACAAACCCCCTTGACGCTGCACGAACGAGAAGAGATCGGCATCGCGCTGACGCTGGACCCTGATCAGTCCTGGGCGCTGATGAGTCGTCAACTCGATCGACACCCGACCACGATCCGCCGTGAGGTCACGGCCAACGGGGGTCGACACCACTACTGTCCCGCGAGTGCGGACTCGCGAGCGAGCAAGAACAGGCTGCGACATCGTGCAAGAAGACTCAGCCATCGCGGACCCTTACGTGACCGGGTGATCGGCGAGCTCGTGCTCGGCCGTTCGCCGGTCGCGATCTGGGCCGACCTCGTCGCCGACGGCGTCGAACGAGTCTGCCCCGAGACGATCTACGCCGCCGTGTTCTCCGGCACGCTCGGACTGAAGGGCACGGCGTGCCTGCGATCGAGGCGACCCCGACGACGGTCCCGCCAGCAGCGACACGCCAACAAGCGGACGGTGATCGCGACGATCGCGAACCGGCCCGTTGAGGTCAACGACCGCAGCGAAGCGGGCCACTGGGAGGCTGATCACATCGTTGGCAAGTCCAACCGTTCGGCAATGCTGCACCTGTGTGAACGCGTCAGCCGCTACTCGATCCTGATCACCATGCCCGAGGGCTACGGGTCACTGGCCGCCCTCGCGGGGCTCGTCGAAGGACTCGAGCAGATACCACCGCACCTGCGCCAGTCGATCACGTTCGACCAGGGTTCCGAGTGGGCCCAGTGGCCCACCCTCGAAGACACCTACGACCTCAGCGTCTGGTTCTGCGAGCCCCATAGCCCGTGGCAACGTGGGCAGGTAGAGAATCAGAACCGGCAGTGGCGTTGGTGGTTCCCTCGCGGCATCGAACTCGCGAACATCGATCCCGAACATGCCAACGCCGTGGCTGACCTCATCAACAATCAACGCCGCCGGAGCCTCGACTACAAGAGTCCCGCGGAACTCTATGCTGCGATGAGCGTGCGGTGATCACTAGAACTGGCCGTCTGGTCCCAATTTCGTCGGTGGTCAAGAAACGATACGTGGGCTCGCGTTCTCGCCTCGGTCGACGATGGTGCGGTGCTGGTCAATGACCAGGGCGGCCGCGTCTCGACGGAACTCCTGGGGATATCGGCCCTGGCGACTTGTCGGCTTTCCTGACTCTGTACTCATAGCCGCCATGACTACCTCCTATATGGTGTCTGGCAAATGGGGGACGGGTCAGTGGCCCTAATGAGCGCGGCAGGAGAGCCACGCTTTCGTTAGAGGTCTGCTCCGGTCGGATCGACGCCCTGCGCCCGTAGCCGCAGGCGCTGCGCTCGATCTGATGGAGGGCTCGGTGTTGGCCGCATGGCTCCAGGGGGGTTATGCCGATTAGCGCCTGAGGTTATGCCGACTCGTCGTCTTACTTATGCCGACAACTCCCTGGAGCGGGCGACGAGAATCGAACTCGCGTTCTCAGCTTGCGGGCGGTTCGGCTGCGCAACGTACCTGGTGGGGCCGGACTTTAGTTGACGCCACGGTGGCCGCGACAGCGCCGCGACACCGACGCGTGGCCAATAGTGGCGCGACTGACACCGGGTGGTGGCACCGGACCGGTCTCGCCATGGACACCACACACGACACCATGACGTGCCCGGGCTGTGACCGGGTGCTGCACCTCACTGATCTCGCCGACTGGCTCGGCGAGAGTCCCCACACGCTCTATAAGTGGGCGGCCGTCGGCTATCCGGCCTTCCCGCGACGGCTGCGGCTGCGCAACCGGCGCGTGGCGGTCACGTGCGCGGCCGTGAAGAGCTGGCTGAGCGAGGTGGCGCGATGAGGCTGCTCAACGCGTGGCTCGGCAACAACGCCCAGCCGATCACCACCGCGAAGGGCCGGCGTTACCAGGTGCGCTGGTCGCTCAGCCCCGGCGCGGGGCGCCTGCCCATCGAGCGCAAGCGCACGACCTTCTCGACCAAGGCCGAGGCGCGACTCTTCCTCGAGCGCCTGACCAAGGCCGAGTACGAAGCCGAGGGCTGGCGCTTCGACGACGACGGCCAGCCGACCAGCGAGCCGCGGCGCGCGACGTCGGTCGTGGCCGCGCTCGAGTCCTACGTGAAGAGCCGCTGGGACACCTACTGGCAGGTCAGTCAGCGCACCAAGGCCCGCATGCGCCTCGTCGAGCTGATCGCGCTCACGCTCGACTCGGCGCGCGACGCGAGCGTGCTGCTGCGCGCGCTCGAGGAGCAGCGGCCCGACCGCCCGCGCCTGGAGCCCACGACGAACCTCGAGTGGGTCGCGCGCTACCTGCGCGACTACGGCCTGCGCCCGGGCGACCGCGTACTCGACCCGCCCCTCGAGTGTGCCCGGCGCTGGCTCGAGGCCCACTCGATTCCCCTCGCCGCGCTCTCCATCGATCGGGTCACCGAGCTGCGCGCCCACTTCACGCGCGCGGAGCTCGCGCCCAAGACGGCGCGCACGTACTGGTCGGGTACGGTCCTGCCCTTTCTCACCTGGCTCGTGGACACCGATCAGATCGCCCGCTCGGTCGTGAAGGCTCAGCCGCGCCTGCGTCGCGACGTGGTCGACGAGCGTCCCGACCCGCGGCGCATCCCGGACCCGCGGCTCATGGAGGGGGTGGCGCGCTACTTCGCCGAGCGTCACGGGGCGATCTGGGGCACCTACGTGCGCCTCTCGACGTTCTGTTCGCTGCGCATCTCCGAGGCCTTCGACGTGCGCTGGACCAGCTTCGTCGAGAAGCGGGGACGACTCTACCTGGTCGTCGCCACCCAGCAGCGCCGCGTCACCGGGGTTAACAGCGACGACGGCGCGACCCTGGTGCGCACGGGCACGAAGTCCACGCGCGACCGACACGCTCGGGTCCGCGAGGTGCCCCTGCCGATGGCGCTCGCCGACGAGGTGCGCAAGCTCGCGCGCGGGCGCCTCGGCCGGGACTCGTCGCTGCTCTTCGTCGGTCCGCGCGGTTCGGCCGCACCGGCCGACACGGTGCGGATCTGGTGGCGCGAGGCCGTCGACGCGGTCCTCGTCCCTACGAGTCCGGCGCTCGCGGGCATTACGCCGCACTCGATGCGCCACGCCGGGATGACCTACTGGTTCGCCCAGGGCACCGACCACAAGCGCATCCAGCTGTGGGGCGGGTGGTCGTCGCTCGTCCAGATGCTCGACACGTATCGCGGCGTGCTCGACAGCCTCGAGGCGGTTGACCTGGCGGGCATCGACGAGCTCGGGTGGGCGGGCGCCGCCAACCTCGACGCGCACGTCGACGCCGCGAGCTCCCAGGTCGTCGACTTGAGCCAGTGGCGGGCGCGACGACTCCAGGACGTGTGAGCCGCGGGCGGAGACGACGGACGGTGCAGACACGGGACGTGGAACTGACGAGGCGGGGGACCGTGGGTGAGCTTTTGAAAAGGGGTCCTGATTCAGAGGGCTACTCCGGGAACCCGACTCGGCTCCGTGCGAGCGAATCGTCGTAGATCGCCATCGCTAGTCGTCGTACACTCAGCGCCTGAACGCGGTTCGTCATCCGCGTCCCCCGAGCGCGGTCCTCACCCGCCCCGCGAGTTCGCCGTCGTGCCGAGGCCCACCACCGCGGGCTTGGGACCCGCGTTCACGTTGCCGTAGCGGTGGTTGGTGATCGCCACGCTCTGCTCGAGCAGCCAGCGCGGCCCCTCGACGGCGCCCACGCCGCTCAGCGGACGTCGGTCCGTCGTGCGGCCCTGATCGAGCAGCT
>JAJYGN010000090.1 GCA_021790675.1 Actinomycetes bacterium | reverse complement strand
ACGCGACCTGATCCCTTCTCCGGTCGACGTCGTTGTGACCGACGGCTTCACCGGCAACGTGGCGTTGAAGACTCTTGAGGGGGCGCTGACCTTCATCGTGAAGGCGGTGCTCGGCGTGATTGACACAAACGAGGAGACCCGAGCCGCCGGCGCGGTGCTCCTTGACTACCTGGCGCCGGTTGCCGCGACCCTCTCACCCGACAACCAGGGCGGCGCGATGCTGCTCGGCCTGGACGGGATCTGCGTGATCAGCCACGGGTCCTCCAACGCGACCGCGATAATGAACGCGCTGCGCGTGGCCGCCGAGATGGACGCCAGCGGGGTCGTCGCTCGTACGCGTAGCGCGATTAGACCTGATCATTAGGGGGAATCCCTGACGGCGCTCCGCGGAATCGGTAGTGTGGGTTCACCACGAAGGAGTCACCATGTCCGCTGACGCCGTTAGCCCCCCGTCGAGGGACGAGATCTTGGCCCTGGTGCGTAGCCAGTTGGCCGTGATCCTCGAGATCGACGCCGACACCATCGATGAAAACGCCACGTTCGACGACCTGGGCGCTGATTCCCTGGCCCTGATCGAGCTGGTCGAGGCGATCGAAGAAGGCCTCGCCGAACGAGTGGCGGGCTTTCACATCGACGACGAGGACCTTGAGGGCTTGGCGTCGGTGCGCAGCGCGGTCGACTACGTGGCCACCAAACTCAATGCGGCCTGAGGTCGCCGCGGGTGACGTCGCTCGAACCCCTCGCGCGTCGCCTGGGACTCAGTACCGAGAGTGAGTCGTTGACGGTCGCCCTCACCCACTCGAGTTACGCCGCCGAACACGGGTGCGAGTCCAATGAGCGACTCGAGTTCCTCGGTGACGCCGTGGTGGACCTGGCCGTGGCCGACCTGATCGTTTCGCTCTACCCCGATCTCAACGAGGGAACAGGATCGCTGGTGCGCTCACGCGTGGTCAACGAGGCCTCCCTGGCGCGCGCCGCGCGTGACCTCGACCTCGCGCCCTACGTCCGCTTGGGCCGCGGCGAGATCAAGTCCCGCGGCAGCGAGCGGCCCTCGTTGCTCGCCGACGCCTTCGAGGCGGTCGTCGCGGCGGTCTTCCTCGACCTGGGATATCCGGCGGCGCGCGATTTCGTCCTCGACGCCCTGGGCGAGGCCGTCGCGTCGGCCTCGCTCGATCCCGGCGAGGTCGACCCCAAAACCCGTCTGCGTCAGTGGGCCGACGCGCAGGGCCTGGGCGAGCCGCTCTACGAGGTCGAGAGCGAGGGTCCGGCCCACGCGACCACATTTGAGGCGTCGGTCGTGATCGACGGGCGCGTGCGCGGCGTCGGCCACGGCCGGTCCAAGAAGGCCGCCGAGGCCGAGGCGGCGCGCGCCGCGTTTGAAGCGAGCCAGCGTGCCTGAGCTGCCCGAGGTCGAGACCGTGCGCGCCAGCCTGGCGCGCGACCTGGTGGGAAAGAAGATCAAGGCCGTCGCGGTCACCAACGGGCGCGTCGTGCGCCGACATAAGAGCGTCAAGGATTTTCGCGCCCTCGTCGAGGGCCATACGATCAAGGACGTCGCGCGACTGGGCAAGTACCTGGTGATCGCGCTCGACAACGCCACCCACCTCGTGATTCACCTCGGCATAAGCGGCCAGCTGCTGCGTGCGAAGGGTCCCAAGGACCTCAAGCCCAAGCACACCCACGCGGTCTTCACCCTCAGCCCGGCGAGCGAGCTGCGCTTCGTAGACCCGCGCACCTTCGGCGAGATCTTCGTCTCCAGCCCCCCGGCCGAGGACGTCGAGGTCGAGATGTCGAAGTTCGCGCGACTGTCCATCGGCGGCGACGGGCTGGCGTTGCGCGCCCAGGTCCCCGAGCTAGCCCACCTGGGACTCGATCCGCTCGAGGATCAGTTCGGCTGGGATCGCTTCGCGGCTATCTTGCGCAGCCGCGCGACACCGCTGAAGGCCGTCCTGACCGACCAGGACATCCTCTGTGGGATCGGCAACATTTACGCCGATGAGACGCTCTTTAACGCCGGGCTTCGTTACGACCGGCCCGCAGATTCGCTCTCGACGATCGAGATCCGTCGCCTGCACCGGGGCATCGCCGAGATCCTCGCCGAGGCCATCAAGCACGGAGGATCGACCCTCGAGGACGAGCAGTTCATCGACCCTGACGGCAACCCCGGGCGCTACCAAGTGTTCCATCAGGTCTACAACCGCGAAGGCCTGCCCTGCTTCCAGTGCCGTCGACCGATCCTGCGCGTGATGTTCCGCCAGCGCTCGACGTACTACTGCGAGAACTGCCAGAGTTAACCCGAGGCGAACTGGGAATATTGCTAGCGTCGACCCGTGTTTCTTAAGCGATTGACCATGCGGGGATTCAAGTCCTTCGCGGATCTGACGGTGCTGGACTTCGAGCCCGGCGTGACCGCCGTGGTCGGTCCCAACGGTTCGGGCAAGTCCAACGTGGTCGACGCGGTCACCTGGGTGCTGGGTGCCCAGAGCGCTCGGGCCCTGCGCAGTTCGAAGATGGACGACGTCATCTTCATGGGAACGGCCAATCGCGCGGCCCTGGGGCGCGCCGAGGTGTCGCTCACGCTGGACAACTCCTCGGGACGTCTGCCCATCGACGGCGCCGAGGTCACCATCTCGCGCACGCTGTTTCGCAACGGCGAATCCGACTACGCGATCAACGGCACGACGTGCCGACTCCTTGACGTCCAGGATCTGCTGAACGACTCCGGAGTAGGTCGCCAGCAGCACATGATCATCGGCCAGGGCCAGCTCGACTCGATCCTCAACTCGAATCCCGAGACGCGCCGCGCGGTGATCGAAGAGGCCGCCGGCGTCTTGAAGCACCGCCGACGCAAGGAGCGCAGCGAGCGCCGCCTGGCCCAGACCCAGGAGAACCTCGAGCGACTGGGCGACCTGGTGCGCGAGGTTCGCCGTCAGATGCGCCCCCTCGAACGCCAGGCGGTGTCGGCGCGTCACTTCGCCGAGGTCGAGTCCGAGTTGCGCCAGGCGCGCCACGCGCTCTTCGCCGAACGCCTCGCGTCCTTTAACGCCCGTCGCCTTGAACTCGACGCGCAACTAGCGAGCATCGCCGAGCGTGAGCGCGAGGTTCGCCAGCGCCTGGCGACCCTCGACGCCCAGGCTCAGGCGGCTGCGGCGGAGATGGCGAGTCGCCGCGAGGAGGTCCTCGCCTCGACTCTCGGGGTCCTGGCTGGACTGGTGGAGCGCGCCCGCGGCACGGCCTCGGTCATCGACGAGCGCCGCCGCGCCCTGCGCGCGGCTTTGGCCGCGGCGGCCGACGAGAACGTCATCGCCACTCTCGAGGCTGACGGGGCGAAGCTCGCCACTGACCTTGCTGCGCTCGAGGTCGACGAAGCCGACATTGCGACGACGCGCCTCGCTCTGGACGAGGCGCGTCGCGACCTCGCCGCGCGTGAGGCCGAGTTCGCCGCGACCTACGGCGCCGATTCTGACGAGGCCGACGAGGCCACCTTCGCCGCGCTCGAGGAGCGGCGCGCGACGTTGACGCGCTCGGTGGCCAATCTTCGAGACGCCCAGGACAAGGCCGGCGTGCGTCTTTCGACTGCCCAGCGCCGCTCCCAGGAAATCGCCTCCAGCCGAGAGGCCCTGCTCGAGACCCTCTCTGAGGCCGCGCGCGCGGTCAGCGAGGCCGAGGCCGAGCTTGACGACGCGACGCGTGACGTCGAGCGCACCGAGGGCGCGCGAGCGATGGCCGACACCGCCCTGGCGGAGGCGTCCGAGCTCGCCGCGCGCACCCAGGCGCGCGCTGAGGCGCTCGCGCGCGCTCTCGAGGAGCTTTCCGGAGCCGGGGGACGCGCGTTGGTAGCCGACCTGGCCGGCGTGCTCGGGCCCTTCCTTGATCTCATCGATGTCGAGTCCGGCTGGGAACGAGCCGTCGAATCCGCTGCCGGCGCCTCGCTCGGCGCGGTCGTCGTCGACGGTCGCACCTCGGCGCGCGCCGCCCTCGAGACGCTGCGTCGCGAAGGGGGAGCGGGGTTGATCTTGGCGGCCGGCGACGCGCCGGTGGCCCTGCCGAGCGCGCCTGCGGGATGCACCGCGCTGCGCTCACTGGTGAGTGCGCGTCGCGACGCGCCCGCCGGCGTGAATCACGTGCTCGACACCCTCTTTGCGCGCGCCTTCGTCGCCGAGAGTTTCGACGCGGGCATCGAAACCGCGGTGTCGCACCCGGATCTCGTCATCGTGACGCGCGACGGCGACCGATTCGCTGCTTCGGGCTGGCGCGTCGCCTCGGGGCGCGCCCTCGTCACCCGCTCCACCGTCGACGACGCCGAGCGCGCCGCCCTCGAGGCCGCAGATTTCGTTGCGCCGTGTCGCGCGGCCCGCGCCGACGCGCTGGCCGCCCTCGACCTCGCGCGCACCCGCCTGGCGTCGGCGACGGCGGGGCTCTCGCGCGCGCAGTCGAACCTGGCCAGCGTGACGTCCGACGCGCAGCGACTCGAGCGAGAGGCGGACCAACTCGCGACTTCCCTCGTGACCCTCGAGCACGAATTCGAGGTCACCAGCACACAGCGCGCGTCCCTCGAAGACGAGCTGGCCGCGGCCGACGTCCAGCGCGAAACCCTCGTCGCGCGCCGTGAGAGCGCACTCGCGCGCCGCGCCGAGCGCGAGGGGGCCGCGGACGCGCTGGCACGTCGTCGCTCCGAGTTCGAAGCGAGCGCTCTCGAGTTGTCGCGCCGCGAGGCGCGCGCCAGCGAACGTCGGGGCCTCTTCGAGCAACGTCGTCACGAGATTGAAGCGCGACTGGCCGGACACGCGCGCGAACGCGACGAAGCCGCGGCCCGACGCGAGGCGCTCGAGTTCGACCTGGCCGTGCTGGGACGACTGGGAGAGCTCGTCGAGCGGGCTCTCGAGGACGTCCGCATGTCCCAAGAGGCGATGGACTCGTCCTATCGCGAGCAGCTCGAGGCCACACGCGCGAGCGCTGAGCGCCTCGAGAGCGTGCGTGCCGAGCGCCAGAGCACTGAGTCCAGTCTCGCGGAGTTCGCCGAGGCCGAACGACGTGGAGAGATCGAGCGCGCCGAGCTGGTGGTGATGATCGCGAACCTCCACGAGGCTGTTCGCCACGACCTCGGCGTCGAGGTGGGCGAGCTCGGCCCGGCGCCCGAGATCGAGCTGGCCGAGGGCACCACGCTCGAGTCGCGCGTGGGCGAACTTGAGGCGCGCATCACCTCTCTAGGCCCCATCAATCCGCTGGCCCTCGAGGAGCTAGTCGCCCTCGAAGAGCGCTACCAGGAGCTCGACGCCCAGGTGAGCGACGTGCGCCACGCGCGCCGCGAGCTCCAAGAGGCCGTGCGCGAGCTCGACGAGCAGATCATGACGTCGTTCTCGAGCGCGGTCGCCGACGTCAACGAGCACTTCTCCAACTTGATCGGCATGCTCTTTCCTGGCGGCCAGGGCCGTTTGCTCCTGAGTCAGCCCGACGATCCGCTCAACACCGGCGTCGAGATCGAGGTGCGCCCGATGGGGCGCAACATGCGCCGCCTCTCGCTGCTTTCCGGCGGCGAGCGTTCAATGGCGGCGCTGGCCTTCCTCTTCGCAGTCTTTCGCTCGCGACCCTCGCCCTTCTACATGATGGACGAGGTTGAAGCCGCCCTCGATGACGTGAATCTGCAGCGATTCCTCAGCCTGGTTGACGAGTTCCGCGACGAGGCCCAGCTGCTCATCGTGACCCACCAGAAGCGCACGATGGAGGCCGCCGACGCGCTCTACGGCGTGACGATGGTGCCCGGCGCGTCCTCCAAAGTCGTCAGCCAGCGCGTCAAGCGAGAGGTCAGCGCGTGACCATCGCCATCATCATCATCGCCGTCCTCGTGGTCGTCCTGGTGGGCGTCGCGGTGGTGCGCACGCGCACGCGAGCCCGTGCTCAACTGCCCGTCCCGGTGGCACCCTTGCCCGAGGTGCTGGTCGAGACCGAAGCGCCGCGCCCCTCGTTGGAAGAGCCGGGCTCGCTGCGCCAGCGCCTCGCCACCTCGCGCGGCGTCTTCGACCGTTTGCGCTCGATCACGGGCGACACGCTCTCGAGTGAGCAGCGCGACGTCGTCGAAGAGGTGCTGCTGAGAAGCGACATCGGCGTCGCCACGACCAAGGCGGTCCTCGACCAGATCGACGCGGGGATCCCCCTCGGAGTCGCCGGCGAGGTGCGCCGGGTTCTGCTCGAGTTCCTTGACCGGGACCGCGACGTGCGCATCGTGGGCGATCCCGGACGCGTCCCCGTGTGGCTCTTTGTAGGTGTGAACGGAGTGGGCAAGACGACGACGATCGGCAAGCTCGCCCAGCTCCACGCGGACGAGGGTCGACACGTGGTGCTGGCGGCGGGCGACACGTTCCGAGCCGCGGCCGCCGAGCAGCTGGCCCAGTGGGCCGAGCGCGCGAACGCCGACATCGTGCGCGCGGCCGAGGGCGCCGACCCGGGCTCGGTCATCCACGACGCCCTGGGACGGGCCGCCGCGCGCCGGGCCGACATCGTGCTCGCCGACACCGCGGGGCGGCGGGCGAACAACTCGAACCTGCTCGACGAGCTGCGCAAGGTCCGCCGCGTCGCCGACCGCGAGCCCGGACAGGTGGTCGAGACCCTGCTGGTGCTCGACGCCACGACGGGCCAGAACGCCCTCAGCCAGGCCCGCGAGTTCCTGGCCGCGGCCGAGGTCACGGGCATCGTCCTGACCAAGCTCGACGGCACAGCCCGCGGGGGCATCGTGGTGGCGATCGAGCGCGAGCTTGGTATCCCCGTGAAGTACGTCGGGGTGGGCGAACGGGTCGAGGATTTGCGTGTCTTCGAGCCCGAGGCCTTCGTCGATTCGCTTCTGGCGACGTGACAGTAGCCTTCTAGAACGATGTTTGACGCCCTCTCGGATCGCCTGGAACGCCTCGGAGCGTCGCTGCGTTCGCGCGGACGGCTCTCCGACGCCGACCTCGACGCTGCGCTCGACGAGGTCCGCACCGCTCTCTTAGAGGCCGACGTCGAGCTCAGTGTCGTTCGCGCATTCTTGGCGGCCGTGCGCGCTCGCCTGGCCGGCACGGCGCTCGCGACCAGCCTTTCGCCCGGCCAGCAGGTCATCAAGGCCGTCCACGAGCAGCTGATCGAGGTACTCGGGGCGTCACCTCTCAAGGTCACCTACTCCTCGCGTCCGCCGACGGTCATCCTGCTCGCGGGACTCCAGGGTGCGGGCAAGACGACCGCGGCCGCCAAGCTCGCCCAGTGGTTCAAGCAGCAGGGTCGCCAGCCCTACCTGGTCGCCGCCGACTTGCAGCGCCCCGCCGCGGTTGAGCAGCTGCGCGTCCTGGGCGCCTCCATCGGCGTGGACGTCTTCAGCGAGGCGAGCGATCCGGTCGCGGTCTCGCGCGAGGGCGTTGAGCGGGCGCGAAGCCTCGGGCGCGACGTCGTGATTGTCGACACCGCGGGCCGCCTCGCGCTCGACGAGGCGTTGATGGCCGAAGTGCGCGCGATCAGCGAGGTGACGAGCCCGCACTACACCTTCCTCGTGATCGACGCCGTGACCGGCCAGGACGCGGTGCACACCGCGCGCGCCTTCCACGACGCTCTCTCCTTGTCCGGGCTCATCGTTACCAAGCTCGACTACGACGCGCGCGGCGGCGCGGTGCTCTCGGCGCGCGGGGTCGTGGGCCGACCGGTGGTCTTTGCCTCGACCGGCGAAAAAGTGGGCGACTTCGAGCTCTTCCACCCCGACCGGATCGCCTCGCGGATCCTCGGCATGGGCGACGCGCTCTCGCTGATCGAGCGGGCCGAGGCGACGATGGACGCCGACGTGGTCGCCAACTCGGCGAGCCGATTGATGAGCGGCCAGTTCACCCTGGACGACTTCCTCGCCCAGCTGAACCAGGTGCGCAAGATGGGCTCCTTCGGCGGCCTGATGAAGCTGATGCCCGGGGTCACCAAGGAGATGCGCAACGCCGCCTCCAACGTCGACGAGCGCGAGCTCAACAAAATCGAGGCGATCATCCAGTCGATGACCCCGCGCGAACGTCGCGACCCGAACCTGCTCGACGCGTCGCGGCGCACGCGCATCGCGGCGGGATCGGGCACCACGGTCAACGCCGTGAACCAACTCCTCAAGCAGTTCACCGAGATGAAGAAGATGATGCGCCAGATGGCCGGCGGGGGCATGCCCAACCTGCCGGGCAAGCTGGGTCGGGCCGCGCAGATGGCCGCGCGGGCCGATCGCGGGCGCGAGCTGCCGGCGGGTTTCGAGTCACTTGGGGCGGGCCTGCGCGCCGCCGCGCCGAGCGGGCCGAAAAACAAGAAGAAGAAGGGCGGGCGGGTCACACCCCCCAAACAACGCTAAACTTGGACGCTCGGGTACAACCCCCCGTCCCACGAGGGGACGAACGCTTGGAAGGACTGTCGTCGTGGCTGTAAAACTACGTCTGGTACGCATGGGTAAGAAGAAGCAGCCCACCTATCGCGTCGTGGCCGCCGAGAGCCGCCGTGCTCGCTCGGGCGCCTTCCTCGAGATCCTCGGCACCTACCAGCCGCGCGGTCTCTCGAGCGCCGAGCCCGAGACCGTGATCTCGATCGACAACGACAAGGTCGTGCGCTGGCTCGAGAACGGCGCCCAGCCGACCGAGCGAGTCGCCAAGCTGCTCGCCAAGAGCGGAGCGCTCGAGGCCTTCGACGCGGCCAAGGCCGCCCGGGCGGCGCAGTGAGCGACTTCCACGACGACTACGTCGAAGGTGACATCAACACCATCGACGACGAGGACGACGCCACCGAGCGCGCGGCCACTGCGACCTCGGTGCTGAGCTACATCGCCGAGGCCATGGCCGACGACCCCAGCGCGGTCACCGTCGACGTCGACGAGCGCCAGGGCAAGGTCATCTTGTCCTTGCGCGTAGGTCCCGGCGACATGGGACGCATCATCGGCCGACGCGGTCGCACCGCCCAGGCCATCCGAGTTCTCGTGGGCGCCGCCGGCGCGCGCGACGGCGTGACGACTTCGGTCGACATCGTCGACTGACGTGTCGACCGACGAGCGTGACACGCTCGAGGTCGGGCGGATCGTCAAGGCCCACGGGCTCAAGGGTCAGGTCCTCGTCGATCTGTGGACCGATCGCGTCGAACGGCTCGATCCGGGCAGCGAGTTGCGCAGCGAGCGTGGACACCTGGTCGTGGTCGCCTCCGCCGCCCACCAGGACCGCTTCATCGTCACCTTCGACGGGGTGACGACGCGCGAGGGCGCCGAGCGACTTCGCGGCCTCGTCCTCTACGCCGAGCGCATCGAGGACGACGACGTGATCTGGATCGACGACCTCTTTGGCGCGACGGTCATCGACGCCGAAGGGATCGTGCGCGGCGTCGTGACCAGCGTCGAGGCCAACCCGGCGAGCGACCTGCTGGTGCTCGACACCGGGCACCTGGTGCCGCTGACCTTCGTGGTGAGTGTGGTGGCCAACGAGCGCATCGAGGTCGACGCGCCAGAGGGCCTCTTCGCGTGAGCTACCGCGTCGACGCCTTCACCCTCTTTCCCGACGTCGTGGCCAACTACGCGGCGGCCTCGGTGCTCGGGCGAGCGAGCGAGCGCGGCGTGTGGGAACTGCACGTGCACGACATTCGTGACGCGACGAGCGATCCGCACCGCAGTGTCGACGACACGCCCTTCGGCGGCGGCGCGGGCATGGTGCTCTCGGCCGAGCCAATCCTCGCGAGTGTCGAGGCGGTCGGTGAGCGGGCGCGCCCCCTGATCGCGCTCTCGCCCTCGGGACGGCCCTTCTCCCAGGCGCTCGCGCGCGAATTCAGTGAACTGGCCGGTATTTCGCTGCTGTGTGGGCGCTACGAGGGAGTCGACCAGCGGGCCCTCGATCTCGTGGTTGACGAGGAGGTCTCCCTGGGTGACTTCGTGCTGGCGGGCGGAGAGTTAGCGGCGCTGTGCGTGATCGAGGCCACGGTCCGCCTGCTGCCCGGCGCGCTGGGCAACGACGACTCGCCGCTCGAGGAGTCCTTCTCCGACGGTCTGCTCGAGTACCCCCAGTACACGCGCCCCGCCCTGGTGAGGGGCCTCGCGGTGCCCGACGTGCTGACCTCGGGCGACCACGGGCGCATCGCTCGCTGGCGCCGCGCTCAGGCGCTCGCGCGTACTCTGGCGCGCCGGCCGGACCTGATCGTAGCCCGCGGGGGGCTCAGCGACGCCGAGGCGGCCCTGCTCGAAGAGTTCGACCTGGTGGAAGGCGACGGGCGCAGCGGCTAAACTTCGTAAGCCCCAGTGATCCGAAAAGGCTGCTCCCATGAATCCGACTGATCTCATTGACCGCGACTCGCTGCGCGACGACGTTCCCTCTTTCCGTCCCGGTGACACCCTGAAGGTTCACGTCCGCGTGGTCGAGGGCACCCGTCAGCGCATCCAGGTCTTTCAGGGCGTCGTGATCCGTCGCCAGGGGTCGGGCCTGCAGGAGACCTTCACGGTGCGCAAGATCAGCTTCGGCGTGGGCGTGGAGCGCACTTTTCCGGTGCACGCGCCGACCATCGCCAAGATCGAGGTCGAGTCCTACGGCGACGTGCGCCGCGCGAAGCTGTACTACCTGCGCGATCTGCGAGGCAAGGCCGCCAAGATCAAGGAGCTGCGCGTCACCGAGCGCGCGTAAGCCCACATGGGCGACGAAGAGCTCGACGACTACGAAGCCACACTGGAACTGGCGCTCGTCCAGGAGTACAAGGCCGTCGTTGGCACCTTCGAGTACGCCGTAGAGACTGACCGACGCTTCTACCTGGCCAACGAAGTCACGGTCGAGATCCGTTCCTCCGCCACGCCGACCTTGCTCGAGGTGACGTTGGCCGACGCGTGGGTGTGGGACATGTACCGCTCGGCGCGTTTCGTGCCGAGCGTGCGCATCCTGACCTTTCGCGACGTGAACATCGAACGTCTGGCCAAGGTCGACCTGCAGCCCTGAGATGGCGATGATCCGCTTAGAGGGCTCGCTCGCGCGTCGCGCGTTCATCGGCGCGGTCGTTGCCGAGATCGACGATGTTGTCCTGCTCGCCGGCGACGCGCCCGCGCTGGTACTCGCGAGCCTCTCGGGGGGCGTCGCACCGCGCGGGCTCTGGTTGGCGATCGACGAGGACTATCCGGCCGCGCTCGCCGCGCGCGACGTGGCCACGTGCTCGTGGCTCACGGCTCTCGAGCACGTCGTCCTCGAGGGCGAGCACGCCGCCGCCCAGGCCGCGATCGTGGCCGCGCTTCTAACAAACGACGAAGTCACCTTCGCCAACGAGGCGGCAACCCTGCGCGGTGCCTACAACCGTCCGGCGCCCCCGCATCCGATCACCGTCTGGTATGCGGCGGGAGAGTCGATCGTCGCGGGCGGGGCGCGCCTTACGCTCTCGGGACGGCGTGCGAGCGAGGCCGGGGAGCTGAGCGACTACTCCTGATCGGCAGGCTGTTGGACGATGCGGTCCGGTCGGATGCGCACCGTCACGCGCACCTCGCCCTCGGTGCGCAGGGGATAGGAGTCCACGCCCATGTACTTCTTGGCCATTCGATCGATGACTTCGTCGGCGCCGTCGGTGGTGAAGGTCGCCACGGTGCCGCGCACCGCGATCACCGAGTAGGGGTTGTCCGGATCGGTCAGAGAGATGGCGACGCGCGGGTCGGCCGCGAGGTCGCGCGCCTTGGCGCGACCGAGCGCAGTGTTGATCACGATGTCGTCGCCCTCGAGTAGCACCCACACCGGGGTGACGTGGGGGCTGCCGTCGGCGCCGAGGGTGGCCACGTGGGCGAAAACCTGCTTGTCGAACAGCGCGCGCGAGGCGTTGGTGAACGTGTCGGTCATGGTGGTCCTTTCCCGAGGGGTCAAACGGAGAACTAGGTTTAGGTTAATGAACATCGGTGCGCACGTACGCGGCGGGGGCAAACTGGTGCCCTCCTTGGAGGCCGGCGTGGAGATCGGGGTCACCTCGATTCAGGTCTTCGTCCAGAGCCCGCGCATGTGGAAGCCCACCCAGTACGCGCCCGAGGTGCTCGCCGCCTACCGCGAAGCCGCGGCCGCGCATCCGAGCGTCACGCACACCTTCGCCCACGCGACCTATCTGATCAACCTGGCCTCGGCCGACCCCGAGCTCTACGAGAAGTCGGTGGCCGCTCTCACCCACAACCTCTCGGTGGCGCGCGGCATGGGCGCCTCAGGGGTCGTGCTGCACGTGGGCAGCCACAAGGGAAGCGGATTCGACGAGGCCATCGGGCGGGTCAGCGACGGGCTGCGCCGGGCCCTCGACGGGGCCAGCGAGGCCCCGGCGGGCGTGGACTGCCCAATCCTGATCGAAAACGCCGCGGGCGCCGGGGGAACCGTCGGGCGCGACTTCGCCGAGATCGAGGCGATCATCGCCGCCCTGGACGGTGACGATCGACTGGGACTGTGCGTCGACACCCAGCACCTGTGGGCGAGCGGGGTGGACTACTCGAGCATCGAGGGAACCGCGGCGCTGCTCAACGAAATCGACGAGCGCGTGGGGTTGGCTCGTCTGCGCTGCCTTCACCTGAATGACTCAAAGATCGAGCTCGGTGGCAACCGCGACCGTCACGCCAACCTCGGCGAGGGCACGATCGGTATCGACGGGCTCGCGCCCCTGGTGGGCGAGCCGCGTGTGCGCGACCTGCCACTCTTGCTCGAGGTGCCCGGTGACGGCGACGGACCGCGCGCGAGCGATGTCGCCGACGCGGTGCACCTGGTCGACGTGGGCGTCGCCCTGTATTCGTAACGAAGGAGAGAGCATGGAAAGTTTCCGCGTGGAATCGGACACGATGGGAGCTGTCGAAGTTCCGGCCGCCCACTACTGGGGTGCGCAGACCCAGCGAAGCCTGCACCACTTCGCGATCTCGACCGAGACGATGCCGGCCGCGGTGATACGGGCCTTCGGGGTCTTGAAGCTCGCCTCGGCGCGGGTGAATCACGCCCTCGGCAAGCTCGATGCTGAGCGGGCCGCTCTGATCGAGCAGGCCGCCGGCGAGGTGATCGACGGGTCGCTGGCCGGCGAGTTCCCGCTGCGCATCTGGCAAACCGGCTCGGGCACTCAGACCAACATGAACGTCAATGAAGTCATCTCGAACCGGGCGATCGAGATCGCCGGCGGTGAGCGCGGCTCGAAGGATCCCGTGCACCCCAACGACCACGTGAACATGTCCCAGTCCTCCAACGACACGTTCCCCACCGCCATGCACATCGCGGCGGTGATGGAGATAACCGAGCGATTGATCCCTTCGGTCGAGCGTCTGCGCGACGCCCTCGCGGTGAAGTCGTCCGCCTACGAGGGAGTCGTCAAGATCGGGCGCACCCACTTAATGGACGCCGTGCCTCTCACCTTGGGCCAGGAGTTCTCGGGCTACGTGGCCCAGCTCGACGCTGACCTCGAGCGTCTGCACCTGGTGCTGGGCGGCCTCTACGAGCTCGCCGCGGGCGGCACCGCCGTTGGAACGGGCCTCAACACTCACCCCGAGTTCGGCGAGCGCGTGGCCCGAGAGATCGCGAGCATCACCGGTCAGCCCTTCGTGACCGCGCCCAACAAGTTCGCGGCCCTCGCTGCGCACGACGCTCTGGTGTTTGCTCACGGGGGCATCAAGACTCTCGCCACCAGCCTCATGAAGATCGCCGACGACCTGCGTTGGCTGGGCTCGGGACCACGTTCGGGCCTGGGCGAGCTGCGCCTGCCCGAGAACGAGCCGGGCAGCTCGATCATGCCGGGCAAGGTGAACCCCACCCAGTCCGAGGCGATGATCATGGTTGGCATCCAAGTGCACGGCAACGACGCGGCCGTCGCCATGGCCGGCTCGCGGGGAAATCTCGAGCTCAACGTCTGCAAGCCCGTCATGATTCACAACGTGTGCCAGTCGATCGACCTGTTGAGTGACGCCTGCGACCGGTTCCGCGAGTTCTGCGTCGAGGGCCTCGAGCCGGACTACGAGCAGATCGATCACCACCTGCGTAACTCGCTGATGCTGGTCACCGCGCTCAATCCGATCATCGGCTACGACAAGTCCGCCCAGGTGGCCAAGAAGGCTCACAAGGAGCGCACCACCCTGCGCGAGGCCGCCCTGGCGCTCGGTTTTCTCACGGCTGAGGAGTTCGACGCCGCGGTGGTGCCCGAGCACATGACCCACCCGTGACCCGGCGCCGACTCGAAGCTGACGAGGTGGAAGCGGTGCTCGCCACGCACCACGCGTGGCGCCGCGAAGCCGAGCACCTGGTGCGCGTGGTCGACGTCGCCACGTATCAACGCGGCGTCGACCTCGTGGTTGCCCAGGCCGAAGTGGCCGAAAGGCTCGATCATCACGCCGTCGTGACACTTGAGGTGAACCGGGTCCGCTTTGACGTGTGGACCCACGATCGCGGCGGCATCACCGAGCGTGACGTTGACTTCATCGACGAGGTGGACCGACTCGCTGCCTTGGCCATCGAGTCCTAGGACGCCGGGGTGTCGTCCTCGGACGGCGAGGCGGGCGAGTGGTGCGGGTCGAGGAGATCGTCCTCGGCGTCGTAATGCTGGTGGTCGCTCAACGTCTCGCGCGTGACCTCTTCGGGCGTGGCGAGCAGCGTCATCTGGGCGTTGGGAAACACGCTCGGCTCGTCGAAGGTGACCACGGGATCGAAGCGGCGATAGCGCGCCGAGAGTGCGACGGCGCCGATCGTGAGTGCGAACAGTACGCCAACGAAAATGAAGAGTCCGGTCATGGTAGTCCCGTCGTGGTCGCCATTCTTCGATCACGGTAGCGCGTGGCACGGCGTTGATCGATCCGTGGTGCGCTCGTGGACGGGCCGAGCGAAGGGGTGACCAGCGGCGCTGGTGCTCGAGGCGCCACTAGGTTGATCGACATGTCGGAGCCCGAACGACGTTCACGCGGTGCGCGGCTCGTACGCGCGGCGATCCCTGAGCCGGGTCCCCTTCGCACGCTGGCAAAGTCGACGCTCGCCAACACGATCGGCAGTGGCCTCTTCTTCACCATCGAAGTGATCTACTTCACCCGCTCGGTGGGACTGTCGGTCCACCTGGTCGCCGTGGGTCTCGGCATCGCGGCGGCGGCCGGACTTCTGGTGTCGGTTCCCGTCGGACACCTTGCGGACCGATGGGGACCGCGCGAGTTGAACGCGGCGACCTGCGTCGGCGAAGGACTCGCCATGGCCGCGTTCTCTCTCGTGCACTCCTTCGGGGGCTTCGTCCTCGTCTCCGTGGTGGGGGGCATGCTGTCCAACGCCACAGGGAGCGTACGCGGGGCAATGATGTCGCGATTCGGAGTGGGTGATGAGCGCGTGCGCGTTCGCGCGTTTCAGCGCGCGGTGGCCAACTTCGGGATCGCGATCGGCATGCTCTTCGCCGGCGTGGCGCTGGCGTACGACACGCGCGCCGGCTATCTCGCCATGATTCTGGGCAACGCACTCACCTTCTTTGTGGCCGCCTTCTTCATCATGCGACTGCCCGCGATGCCCCCTCTTCCCCTGGTTGACGGCTCGTCGCGCGAGCCGATGACGGTCGTCTTGAAGGATCATCGCTACCTGCTCGCATCGGCCCTCAACGGACTGTTCTCGATTCACATCGCCGTCCAGAGCGTGGGCATACCCCTGTGGGTGATCGATCACACCCGCGCCCCGCGCTGGTGGGTGGCGGTGCTTCTCGTGGTGAACACGATGATGGTCGTCACCTTGCAGGTGCGATTCAGCCGTGGCTCGGGCGACGTCGTGCGAGCGGCTCGCGCCTTTCGCCGTTCGGGACTCTTGATCGGTCTGGGTTTTCTCTGCTACGCGGCGGCCGAGGGCGCGAACGCCGTCGTGGCGTGCGCGGTGCTGGTGCTGGGCATGATCTTTCACACCCTTGGCGAGCTCTACAGCTCGGGGGCGTCGTGGGGCATCGGCTTTGGCATGGCCCGCGAGGATCTCCAGGGCCAGTATCAGGGCGCGTACGCGCTGGGCCGCTCGATCTCGGGCATTCTCGCGCCACTGATCGTGATCTCGACCGCGGTCACCCTGGGGCGCCCGGGCTGGGTGATCCTCGCCGCGGGCCTCGTCCTCGTGGGGGCCGCCTTCTCACCCCTCGTGCGCAGTTACCTGCGCGCCACAGATCCCGCACCGGGCTGAAGTTCGCGGTGCCAACGCGTTGCGGTGGCTAGGCCACCCGGTTGCGACGAGTGGGCGCCGCGCACTCTCGACACAGCGTCACCGAGGTGGCTTCATTCTCGGGACTGTCGACGGCGCGCAGCACTCTCACCACGGCGCTGGCGCGACAGGCTCCCTGGTGCCAGCACGAGCGCCGTGCGCAGCGACAGGCGCCCGTCGCCGGCGTGCGCAGTGACGTCACGCTCGAGGTGGGGACAATCGGTTCCGGCACGATTTCCATAGTCGAAATCTACGTCGTAGGCGGTGTCGAACCTGGTATTTCGCGCCCCGCGAGGTTCTCTCGGCCGGCGAGGTCAGCGGTTCACTTTACCGGCAGGTTCCACAACGCCATCCAGCGCGACAGGTCCTTTTCCATGGGCAGGTCGCCCTCGAGGAAGGAGCGGACCCGCAGCTCGAGCTCGTTGTCGCGCTGGTTCGCACCGGTCGGGGCGAAGGGGTAGAAGGTGCCCTGCTTCAAGAGGTAGACGAGTCGCACCGCGCCCTCGCCCGGCTCGGTGGCCGGCACGAAGCCGAAGACCGCGCAAAGGAGGCGCGGGCCCAGGCCGTGCTCGACGAGGGTCGTGTTGGCGCCGTGGATGCGCGTCACCAGGTTCTCGATGTCGCCGTCGTGGATGACGAGCCAGGTGAAGCCGAGGTCGTCGGTCGTTACCGACATCGCCACCTTGCCCTCGTCGAAGTTGAGCAGGGCCTCGATGTCGGCCTCGCTAGTGATGGAGGCTTCGCCGCTACCGGCCTTGAAGCACAGGCCAGCCTGGCCAGAGGTGACGAGGTCGAGCTCGCTCTGGAGCGTTAGGGCGGCCGTAGACAGCGCGAAGAGGTTGTCGAGCTTGGGCTGGACCTGAGGGGTGCGCCCGAAGAGGACGTCGCGCAGTCCCACTAGCCGTTGAGTTCGCGCTCGAGCTTGTTGAGCTGATCCAGGCGCTTTTCCAGCGACGGGTGTGTCGAGAAGAGCGACGCCGCCGTGCCGCCGGCGAGGGCCGGCGCGAAGAAGAAGGCGTTCATCCCCTCGGCCTGGCGCAGGTCGGTGCGCGGGATCTTGCCCATGTCGCCGGTCACGTGCACGAGAGCGCTGGCGAGGACACTGGGCTTGCCGATCAGGATCGCGCCGGAGCGGTCCGCCGAGAGCTCGCGGTAGCGAGAGAGCGACATCGTGAGCAGGTAGGCGATCACGTAGATGACGATCGACACCAGCCAGGTCACCATCTCGAGCAACACGATGTTCTCGCCGTCGCGGCTGCGTCCGCCGCCGGAGAACATGGCACCCCACATCGCGATGCGACTCACCAGGCCGGCCAGCATGCCCACGCCCGAGGCGATCGTCATGACGGCCACGTCGCGGTGGGCGACGTGGCTCAGCTCGTGGGCGAGCACGGCCTCGAGCTCCTCGTCGGGCAGGCGGTTCATCAGCCCGCGCGTGGCGCAGATCACGGCGTGGTTGGGGTTGCGACCCGTGGCGAACGCGTTGGGGATGTCCATTTCGGCGACCCCTACGCGCGGCTTGGGAACGTTACTCAGCGCGCAGAGCCGGTCGACGATCTGGTGCAGGCGCGGCTCCTGTTGGGGCGTGACCTCGCGCGCATGCATGGAGAACATGGCGATCTTGTCCGAGAAGTAGTACTGCGAGAAGAGCATCGCGGCCGCGATGATGATGACGATGCCCAAGGACAGGCCGATGCGGATCAGAAGCGTGACGATGATCGCGTAGAGCAGTACGAGCGCGAGGCCCGTGATGAACATCCGCAGGTTGAGACCCGGGTCGCTTTCGATCTTCGATTTGGCCACGGCTACTTCTCCTCTCCCGCGGCGAGTTCGCCGCCTTCGGCCATCTGGGACTTGAGTGCGGCTAGCTGGGCGTCGACGTTCGAGCTCGTGCCCGCCTTGTTGAGCTGGGCCTGGATGTCGTCGGTCGAGCTCGTGAGGTCGGTCAGGGCCCCCGAGGCGAGCAGTTCGTCCAGAGCGCCGCTACGCGCCTGCATCTCGGCGACCTTGTCCTGAGCGCGCTGCATGGCCGCGCCCGCGTCACCCATCGAGGTCGAGATCCCGCTCACCGCTTCTGAGACGTGCGCCGAGGCCTCTGCTGCCGTGTAGGAGGCCTTGATGGTCTCCTTCTTGGTGCGGAAGGCCTCCACCTCGCTCTGGAGTCGCTGGGCGGTTTCGGTGAGCTTCTCCTCCTGCTCGACAATGGTGGCGTGCTGGGTGTCGAGGTCCTGAAGCTGGGCCGCGATCGCCTCGCGCCTCGTCAGCGCCTCGCGCGCCAGCGGCTCGTTGTTCTGGGCCAGGGCCGCCTTGGCCTGGCCGGCGAGTTTGTCACCCTGGGCCTTGAGCTGCTCGGCCTGGATCTCAACGCGCTTGCGCGCCGTCGCCACGTCGGCGACGGCGCGCTTGACCTTGGTCAGATTCTCCAACTGCTGTTCGTAGGAGAGATCGAGCGTCTGGCGTGGGTCTTCCATCTTGTTCAGCGCGGCGTTGGACTTCGCCTGGAAGATCGTCTGAACACGCTTCATCAGTCCCATGAAGGACCTCCTTGTCACTCACCAGACTAGGGGGCGAGAAACCACGTTCGCGGTCGCTATTCGCGTGGCAGGGCCCGATCCTGGCGGGTCGCCTGCTCGATCAACTCCAGCCGGTAGGCCTCGAGAGACGCGGCCAGCGTCTCGTCGGCCAGGCCCAGCATCCGTACGGCCAGCAGGCCCGCGTTGGTAGCCCCGTTGACCGCCACCGTGGCCACCGGCACCCCGCGAGGCATCTGGACAATGGAGAGAAGGGAATCGAGCCCGTCGAGTCGCGACAGGGCGATTGGCACCCCGATCACCGGCAGGGTGGTGAGAGAGGCCAGCATCCCGGGCAGGTGGGCGGCCCCGCCAGCGCCGGCGATGATCACGCGCAGGCCCCGCCCACGCGCGCCGCGCCCGTAGTCGACCATGGCTTCGGGGGTGCGATGCGCCGAGACCACGTGGACCTCGTGGGGAATCGCGAAGTGGTCCAGCACGGTGATGGCGTCGGCCATCACCTCGTAGTCCGAGGAACTGCCCATCACCACGCCGATCTGTGGCTCCATCACGCCTCCCGCGTGCCGGTTCCGTAGGCCCGGGCACTCTCCCATGCTGTCACGTGGGCCGCGCCCGCGTCGGGTCCGACCACGGTCACGTGACCGAGCTTGCGCTTTGGGCGCCAGGACTTGCCGTAGTCGTGCACGTGGGCGCCAGCAACGGCGCTCGCCGCGGCGATCGAGCCCGGCTCGCTGGCGCCCACCACGTTGACCATGACCGCCGCGTCGGCCAGGGGGGCGGTCGAGCCCAGAGACTGGCCCGAGACGGCCCGCAGGTGGTTTGCGAACTGGCTGGTGGCCGCGCCCTCGATGGTCCAGTGTCCGGTGTTGTGTGGACGCAGGGCCACCTCGTTGACGAGCAGTCCCGCGTCGGTGACGAAGAGCTCGACGGCGAGGATTCCGACGACGCCGGAGAGCTCGGCGATGCGCATCGCGAGCGCCGCCGCGTCGTTCGCGTACTGCTCGGGCGCAGGGTAGACGGTCTCGACGCACATTCCCTCTCGCTGGAGGGTCGTCACCAGCGGGTAGAGGGCCACCTCGCCAGTGACGCTACGCACGAGCACCTGGGAGAGCTCACCGCGTAGGTCGAGGCGCTCCTCGAGGACCGCGGTGCCGGCGATCGCCTCGATCGCCTCTGTGGTCGAGGCGGCGTCGAAGGGAAAGACAACGCCGCGCCCGTCGTAGCCGCCGCGCGCGGCCTTCACGACGGGCGGGCCGTCCAGGCCGGCGAGGAAGGCCGCGATGGCTGCGTCGTCGTCGTCTCCGACGATCACGTAGCGCGGCACGGCGATGCCCGCCGCCTCGAGGTGGCGACGCTGGTGGGCCTTGTCGACGGCGAAGGCGAGGGCCGCGGCGCTCGGACGCACCGCGACGCGACGCTCGAGCTCGACGATCTGGGCGAGCTCAACCAGCTCGTGGTCGAAGGTGACGACGTCGACGGCGTCGGCGAGTCGCGCGAGTGCGGCGGCGTCGCGCGACTCGCCCACGACGAACGCGTCACAGGTCGCCACCGCGGCGTCCTCGGGCGAGGTAGCGAGCACCGTGAGGTGCACGCCGACGTCGTGGGCCACTTCGCCCATCATGCGCGCGAGCTGGCCGCCACCCACCACGCCCACGTGGGTGCGACGGCTAGGTTGGGGCTCGCTCGGCACGACGCAACGCTACCGGGCAGGGGGTCACGATGAGAATCGCGGTGGGACTCGATGTGGATGGGTCAGTGGAGGACACGATCGAGCGCGCGCGCGGCCTCGTCGCCCACGGACTGACCTCGCTGTGGGCGTCGCAGATCTTCGGCCCCGACACGCTGACCGTCTTGGCGCTGATCGGACGCGAGCTGCCCGGCGTGGACCTTGGCACGGCCGTGGTGCCGATCCAGCCGCGCCACCCCACGATGCTCGCCGCCCAGGCCCGCACGGTTCAAGACGCCATCGGCGGGCACCTCTCGCTCGGCGTGGGCCTCTCGCACCAGGTGGTGGTCGAGAGCCTCTGGGGGCTGCCCTTTGACCGGCCGGCGAGCTACATGCGCGAGTACCTGGCGGCGCTCGCACCGCTGCTGCGCGGCGAGAAGATCTCGGTCGTAGGTGAGCGAGTCCGCGTGACGACGACCGGCCCGCTGGGGCCGGCCAGCGCAGCGGCGCCCAGCCTGCTGGTGGCCGCCCTCGGCGAGAAGATGCTCGACCTCGCCGGAACCGTCGCCGACGGGACGGTCCTGTGGATGACCGGTCCCAAGACCATCGCCGGACACATCGTGCCGCGCATCAGCGCCGCCGCGGCGGCGGCCGGGCGGCCCGCCCCGCGGGTCGTCTGCCAGGCGCCCATCACGGTGACCAACGATGCCGCGAGCGCGCGCGAGCGCATCAACAAGACCCTTGCGATCTACGGGACGCTGCCGAGCTACGCCGCGATGTTCGAGCGCGAAGGCGCGACCCAGCCCGCCGACATCAGCCTGATCGGCACCCGCGAGGAGGTGCTCGAGCACCTCGGCACTTACGCCGCGGCCGGGGTCACGGAGTTCTCCGGCGCCGTGATCGGCACCCGCGACGAACGCGAGGCGACCCTAGAGCTGCTCGCGGGCTACTCGGACGCCTGAACGGGCCCGCGGGGCCCGTTGGCTAGAGTGGGCGGGCGATTAAGGAGTCTCAATGGCGGCCGTGGCCAGCATCATCTCGATCATGTTGTTCTTGGTGTTCGTCTCTGGCGGCATCCAGAAGGTGACGTTCAATCCCTTGATGTCGGCGAGCGCGGCGCGCCTGGGTTTTTCCAAGTCGGCCTACCGACGCCTCGGCTTTCTCGAGATCCTCGGGGGGCTGGGTCTGCTCGTCGGCCTCTCGGCGACGGGCTCGTCGATCTGGGCGATTATCAACGAGGTGGCCGCGGGGGCTCTCACCATCATGATGATCCTGGCCGTGGGAACCCACCTGCGCCACGGCGAGAAGTGGCGCGCTTACGCGCCCGCCCTGATCCTGGCGGTCGCGGCTCTGGCAGAACTGGTGCTGCGCCTGTCGGCCTAACGCGGAACGCGGGTGTGCTTGAACTCGTTAAGTTCAGGCTCGTGCATCATCGCGATAAGGCGCGTGATCAGGTCCATGGAGTGGCCTGGGTCGCTCGGGGGCGTCATGTAGCGCACGAAGGTGGCGTCGCCGTCGACGACGAAGGTCGGCACCCCGAATGCCTCGTAGGCGGCGAACTCCTTGTGGGCCGCGCCGAGAACGCCGTGGGGACGGCGCGAGGCGACATCCTCAGCCAGCGTCGCCATGTCGACGCCGAGGGGCGCGAGCACGCTCTCGATCTCCTCCATCGTCGTCAGACGGACGCCGCGCTCGTGACGGGCGAGGAACAGGGCCTCGTGGGCGTCGAGGAAGCGCTCGCTCTGCTGGTCGCGCACCGAGATCGAGGCGACCAGGGCCAGGTTGTCGCCGTCGCGCGCGGGGTCGTCCCAGATGTCGGGCGCACCCGCCTCGCGGTGTCCCTGGTTGAGCGACCAGGGCACGAAGTTCACGTCGAAGTTCGCACCGGCGCGCAGCGCACTGACCACGTGGAGGTGAATGTTTTTTGCGAAGGGGCAGCGGTAGTCGTAGGAGAGGTCGAAGGAAGTCATCCTCCCAGCCTAGAGATCAGACCTCGGGAACGGGCACGCCCGACGCGCGACACGTCTCGGTGTAGGCGCAAAATCGGCACGTGTTGCGCGAGGGTCGGGCAGGGAAGGCGCCCTCGTCGTAGAAGAGCTTGATCCGCTCCCAGGCGCTCGCCGCGCTCGCGACCCGCGCCCGGGCGACGACCTCGGTGACCGGGCGCTCGATGGTCTCGCCCTTGGCCACGTACATCAGGCGGATGCGCCGGGGGCGCTCGCCGAGCTTGGCCTCGCACAGGGCTGCGTAGAGCTCGGTGTTGGCGAAGGTCTTCGCGTCGTAGTCGCGATTGGGCAGTCCGCCCGTCTTGTAGTCGACGATCACCAGATCGCCGGCCTCGTCGCGATCGAGCCGGTCCAGGATCCCAAAGAGCGGCGTTGACTCGATGGTGGCCGCGAGGCGCAGCTCGACCCCCTCGTGAACCACGTGGCTCGGGTCCTCCATCGTGAAGTACGTGTCGATGATGGCGGTCGCCTCGTCGATGAGGGCGGTCTCGGATGCCTCATCGAGGTTCAGGTCGCGGCGCACGCCCTCGTCGAGCACGTGGGTGACCGCGTCGGGCACCAGGGAGAGCGCCCGGTCCCTCGTGCGCTCGGCGGCGTCGGCGGCGAGCAGCTTCTCGAAGACGTGGTGGACGAATCGCCCCTTGGTCGCCGCGTAGCTCGCCGGCTGGGGCAGGCGCTCGACGGACGCGTACTGGTAGCGCCGTGGACAGGCCTGGAAGTCCTGCAACCGCGAGGGCGAGAGCGACTTGGGCAGGGCCTGGGAGAACGTCATGGGCCCACAGTAGGACGGGGCTGTCACGCGGGGCCGCGTAGGGCGGCTAAACCAGTGGCGTGACGACCGCGCCGAACCTCGTTCGTTCCACGCAGTGGGCGGGAACGCGCGCGGGCGATCCCGTGGTGGTCAACCTGCCGCGCGAACGGCGCCAGAGCTGGGTCTTCGTCGCCCACGTTGCCAACTCCGCCAACGGCGAGGAGTGGATCGAGGTGCGCGGGGGCCGCACCGGCGAGGCCAAGACCCGCTCGTTTCGCACGGATCTCATCTACGCGCGCGAGGCGATGAGAGGCTCACGCCTCGTCGGCCTGCCGCTCGTCGACGCCCCCCGGCTCGACCTCGTCTGAGCGGTTCGCGTCGATCGCGTTGGCTTTACGAGAGACGAGGATGAGCAGGCCCGGAATCGTCGCCACGAGCGAGAAGATGAGGAAGTACGCGCGTACACCGATCGACGAGGCGAGCGCGCCGGCGATCACCACACCGAGCGGCGCGACACCGAGCGAGACGAACCAGTCCACCGAGCTCACCCGACCGAGGAGTTCGGTGGGCACCTCCTTTTGCATCATGGTCTCCCAGATCACGTTGCCCATGATCATCATGGGAGTCATGATGAGAGCGACCACGAAGACTTCATAGACGTTTGTCGCGACCACGAGGATCAGAGCCGCCAGGGTTCCAACGCTCCAGTACGTCCACATCCGCCGGATCCGTCTGCGCGGCACCTTGAGATTCGAGGACACCAGTGCTCCGAGAGCTCCCGCCACTCCGGAAACGGCGAACGCGTAGCCTACGTAGACCCGCGACGTGTGCAGGTCGTGCAATAACAGATACGGAATCAGCACACTCATCGGCACGTAGACGAAGGCGTTGCCAATCGTGACCGCGCCAAGCGTGGTCCAGATCCAGGTGCGCGTTCGCACGAAGCGCAGACCCTCTCCGATGTCGCCAAGAATCGAATTATCGCCTGATCGCAAAGGACGCGGCGTGGGCTTCATCATGAAGAGCGCGGCGGCGCTCACCACGAACGTCGCGCAGTCAATGGTGATTGCCCATGTGATCGAATATCCCGCGATGATGCCGCCCACCGCCGGCCCCAACATGTTGCCCACCAGGTTGGTGGTGAGGGGCCGCAGCGAATTCATCGCCCCGAGTAGTCCTTCGGGAACGATCTCGGGGATCAGCGCTCCCATTGCCGGCGTGAAGAGAGAATCGAAGAGCCCAAAGAGGACCGCGAAGACAATTAGTTCCCAGTAGCGCAAGTAACCCGAAAGAATCAGTAGTGCGAGGACTCCGGTCAGAAGTGCGCGCCCGCTATCGGAGATCAGCATCAATATGCGTCGCGAGAAACGATCCACTATTGCACCGCCAACGAGGAGCATGCCGACGAAGGGGATCATCCTCGCCGCCACGAACCACGAGAGCATCAGAGCGCTGTGATGCGTGATCTGAAAGACCAGCAGCGTGAGGGCCACGAGCGCGACACCGTCGCCAAAGCCCGACACTGTTTGGCCCGTGACAAGTAACGTCGGCTCGCGATGGCGCAGCAGTTGTGCGAGGGCCAGTCTCTTTTCCACCCTTCGAACCTACGTGATGGCGGGCAGGTTCCTCCTGAAAACGGTCATCGTTAGATGAATGTTCACGATCCGACTCCGATGAAAGTCGTCCAAATTTGCGTCGCCGTAGAGTGGTAGGAAGCGTGCTTCAGAGAGGATCAGCGCAGGTGCTCGAGAAAGAACGAGTCGATGCGCTTCCACGCGTCGGCGGCTGACTCGGGTTCGGGTTTGACGCCGAGTACCCGCTGGAGCGGTTGGAGGACCCGCGGGCCGGCGTCGGCATCGTTGAGGAAGGAGTGTCCCGCCTTCGGATACTCCTTCACGTCGTGGACGACACCGGCTCGGCTCAACGCGCCGTCGAGCTTGGCGGCCGCCCCTCGCAGCGTCCAGTCATGCTTGCCGTAGGAGGCGACGATTGGACACGCCCCTTCGAAGACCGAATCGGCGTTCTTGGGCACCTGGCCGTAGTTGGCGGCCACCGCGTCGAAACCGGCTTTGGCACTCAGCAGTGCGAAGTTGCCGCCCATGCAAAATCCGAGAAGTCCGATCTTGCCCGTGCACTCACTCGAGGCCGAGAGCCAGGCTCGCCCCCGCTCGATGTCGAGAAAGGGCTTGCCCTCGCCCTTGAGAGAGGCGCGCATGATGGAAACGAGGCAGCACCGTGCGCCACCGTCGGAGTAGAGATCGAGGGCCAAGGTGAGAAAGCCAGCGTTCGCCAGTCGCTCGGCTTGGCGTCGCATGATGTCATCTAGCCCGTAGACCTCGTGGATCATCACGACGCCCGGCCACGGACCCTCTCCTGGCGGGCGCGCGAGGTATCCACGAAGCGGAGTCGCGTCATTGCCGCTGGACGAAAACTGCGTCAGATCGATGTCGGGCATGGGCCGAACCTAGCCGTGACGGACGGCTAATCGGTCCAACTCGTCAATGGCTAATGAGACGATTGGCGTGGCGACCGAGACCACATGGTGTGCGTCGATCCCGTCACCGTCATGTGGCGAACGGAAGTTGATGGATCAGCTCGGTTGAATATCCAGTTGGTCGCGTGACTGGCACCGGGTACCCAGCCGCTGACGGCTTCGGTGCCATTGTCCATCACGATGATGCCGAGGCTGATTCGGCCCTTGCTGTCAGTCGCCAGCACGGACCAGTGCTGTGTTACTCCGGGGCTTTGACCCGTCGTCTCCGCGGTCCACACTCCGCCCATCACGCTTCCGGCGTTTTGGTTCACGCTCAGCGGGCCGGCTTTGCGCGATGATTCGACGACGGATAGCGCCTCTTGAACGGAAGCGGGGATCGCCGTCAACGACGATCGTGGTGATGGTGTCGATGGCCCATTTCTCGCTGTGGCTTCGGTCGCTACGAGTGAAACGTTAACTATTGCGCCGATTGTCAGAACTCCAAAGAGTCGTTTCACACAAGGCCTCTGCTCGTGAGAGATGACGCAATTGCCGCGTCACTTGAAGGGTACGTCTCGTCGGCGCCTCGATCAAGTCCCCTCTTCTTCAGTCCCGTTTCCCTCGAGACTGGTCAGGCGATGCGCCGTCATGTCGAGTGTCGTTCAAGAATGGTAAAATTGACGGAACTCAGTGTCGTTCTACTTTCAGAGACTCGATTTCAATTTCCGATCAGTCCACTGGCACCCCTGTGCGAGTATTTGACGATGCCGCCCTCAACCGTGGAGTCGCCAGGTGGGAGCGATCCACTCGTTGAGTGGTTGCGTGAGCGCCTCCGTGCGCCGCAGGACAACGTGACGTCGTCGGTGATTCCCTCGGGATTCGAGGCGTACGTGCGGATCCTTCACCCCGTGCAAGAAGGACACGGCGAGCCGTTGGTTCGCTGGGCGGATGTTGCACGCTGGAGCGGCGTGGCGCTCGTGCCATCAATTCAGTGGTGGGAAGTGGCACTTCCTGAAGTCACGCCCGACGCGGCACCACCCTGGAGGAGTCAAGGTCCTCGCGAAGGTTCGCTGTCGCACGCGGACACGATCGAGATGGTGGACGTTCTCTCTCGGCGCTCATCCGAACTCTGCCTCTTTGGCGTCTGGGAGGGCTACGGGGGCGGCGTCGCGGTCGAGGGCCCTGACGCCCAACTTCTCCCGCATCGGGTCGAGGAGGCACTGACCTTCGAGCTGCCGTGGCGATCGTACGAACTATTCGAAGGTCCCGTTGAGGGCGCCATGTGCTTTCACACGTCGAGGCATCAGTCGCCGAATCTCTGGTGGCCGCAGGATCGGTCCTGGTGCGTCGCCAGCGAGATCGACCTGCCCTGGACCTACGTCGCGGGTTCGCGGGAGCTCGTCAGCGACGTCCTCGCAAGTACTCGCCTCGAGGCGCTGGAGGCCTCGCCCGACGATCCGATCGGTAGGGCGTTACCGTCGTGGCTAGAAGGCCGCATTGGTCAAGCTATCGACGAGGTCATCGATGCAGGATCGACGGTGGTGGACCTTGCCCCTGGCACCGTGACGGCAACGTTGGTGCGACTCAGTAGGAGAAAGTCCGTTCTCGAGACGCGCTCGGAGCGAGTGGGAGGTTGGGGAGCGGCGAACGTGCCGATTGATACTCGAGATTCTGGCGTCATGCGACGCGACTTGAAAAGTGCATTCGAACGGGCGATCTTCAATCTCGTGCGGGCCTGACGAGGCAGCCTCGCCGGTTCCGGAGCCACCACATTTTCGAAGGTGGCTCGTCAATTCGAGTTGACCTGGACTTGTTCGGGCCACGGATTCTGCGGAGAGCGGGTGACGGGAATCGAACCCGCATGGCCAGCTTGGAAGGCTAGGTGGCGCTCAATTCTCCCGACTACAAAAGTGCTGATTGGCCGCGGTTTTCAGCACAGCGTGCTCGAGGAATTTTACGTCTCGGGCACTTCGCGGGCACCATGCGCGTCGTCGTTCAGACTGCCGTTGCGCCGGGTGCGATCGGCGTGTTCCACACGGGCGGTTCAGTGAAACGATGATTCGATTCAACGACTTGAATGAGCGAAGTCCAGTGGCGCATACGCAGTCTCACCAGAAGGTGACGTGGCCATGAGAACGCAACTGGTGGTACACGCCACGGTTTTTCCGGAAGGAAACGGCTTAGTGGCCGCACGTAAGGTAACGGCGAAAACATACGTTCCGTTGCCAGTGACACCGGTCTCTCCAAACGGTTGCGCTGCGAGTTGAATTCCACACCCTGGTGGTCCTTGAACATAAGCAGCTTGGGCACATTCGGATAGCCAAAACTTTGCCTCTGGCCAAAAGCCGCTCACAGACACCGTCACCTTTTCACCGTTGCGCAGGTCGCCAGAAGGGACCACTCGAACGTTCGGGCGAAGGCCCGCGATCCCCTTGGGCCCAAGCCCTCGGACGTAGTCGACTGCGAGACGGCTCCCTCGATCCTTCTTGCACGCCGGGGCGGAAAAGTAGTTGGGAGTGGCCGATGTCGAGGAGAGGTCGACGGGTCGCTTCCACCCCTCAAACTTGATCTCGATTCGCTTGTAGCTCGTCGCGAATCCACACCAACTCCATTCGACGATGGCTGAGGACGAGCTGGAGGTCAGCAGAATCGGGCTGTGCGGGCGGGGCAGTGGCGGAACCCACCGATAGCCGGACTCAGAGTGATTCAGTTCGGTTCCAGCTCGATTGAAGATGCGAATGTACGGCTGTCCGGAAAGAGAACAGTCGTGAGACGAAGTGTTCTGCAGGAACACTGCTCCTCTCGTTCCTCGCCCGGGGCTCTCAGGAATAAACATGACTTGAAGGTCACTTGAGGAGCATTCCGGGATGGTCGAGGCAGCCGCCGGCGTTCCCAAAACAAGACGCGGTTTCATGCTCGACGCCGGAATCAACAGCAGCGCCACGAGAGCGGCAGTGGAGATGCAACTCATCTTTGATCGAGGCCAATGCGAACGATGCCCACTCATGAACGCAGCGTACTCAGCGAAATCATCGGGAGTCACTCGCTAGCTGTCTCGCCCTAATGGGGTCACGTTGTCCGTGGCCATGAGAAAGTATCCGCTGGTGGCCAAGTGAGGTCCCCGCTGGTGGCCACGAAAAGTCCCCGCTGGTGGC
>JAJYGN010000104.1 GCA_021790675.1 Actinomycetes bacterium | reverse complement strand
GATCTCCGGGTCGATCAGTCAGGTTTCGACCTCGCGACGCTGGTGGCCTTTCGCTGGGAGCTGACCCTCGATGGCGAGACGCTCTCCGAACAGGAGGTGAACCTGCTCGCCGAGGCCAAGCGCGGCCTGGTTCGCATCCGCGGCAAGTTCGTGGCCGCTGACCCCGAGCTCATGGCGCGCGCCCGCTCGCGTCGCGAACACCGGCTCACTGCGATCGAAGCGCTGGCCGCGGCCCTGTCGGGTTCGGTGGTGGTGGACGGCGAGCGGGTGGCCGTGGCCGCGAGCGGGACCCTCGACGAGTTGGCGTCGCGCCTCTCGTCTCGTGGCGCGAACGAGAGCGACGACTTTGCCACTCCTAAGGGTTTGCATGCCGAATTGCGTCCCTACCAACGCCGCGGCGTCGCGTGGTTACAGTCCATGGTCGCCGCCGGACTCGGTGGCTGTCTCGCCGACGACATGGGACTCGGCAAGACACTCCAGGTGATCGCCCTGCACCTCACGAGTATCGCCAGCACCGGTGCGAGCACGCTCGTGATCTGCCCGACGTCGCTGCTCGGCAATTGGGAACGCGAGATCCGACGGTTCGCCCCCGGGGTGCCAGTTCGTCGCTACCACGGTGGCGCGCGCACCCTCGAGGACCTCGGAGCGGGAGCGATCGTCATTACGAGCTACGGTGTCGCTCGACGTGAGGCGATGGCCCTCGACGCCGCCGCCTTTTCGCTCGTGGTCGCCGACGAAGCCCAACACGTGAAGAATCCCGCGAGCGCGACCGCGCGGTCGTTGCGTCGTATCTCGGCGTCGGCGCGGCTGGCGCTCACCGGCACGCCGGTGGAGAATCGCCTCTCGGACTTGTGGGCGATTCTGGACTGGACGACGCCGGGACTGCTCGGTTCACTGGAGCACTTCGTGCGCCACGTCGCCACACCCATCGAGCGCTATCGCGATCCCGTGGTCACCGAGCGGCTGGCTCGAACCGTGCGGCCGTTCCTGCTCCGGCGGCGAAAGACCGATCCCGAGGTCGCGCCCGACCTGCCCGCGCGCACGGTGAGTGACGTGCCCGTGGCGCTGAGCGCCGAGCAGGTGCAGCTCTACGAGGCCGAGGTGCGCGAAGCCATGGACGTCATTGGGCGCGCGGACGGCATCGAGCGCCAGGCCCTCGTCCTACGGCTGCTCACCGTGCTCAAGCAGATCTGCAACCACCCCGCCCAGTACCTGCACCAGGCTGGTCCCGTGGCGGGGCGTTCGGGCAAACTCGACGCGCTCGAGGAGCTCGTGCCCGTCATCATCGCCGAGGGCGATTCGGTACTGGTGTTCAGCCAATTCGTGGAGTGCCTGACGCTGATCGAGACCCGGTTGCGCGACCTCGGCATCGCAACACGCTTCTTGCACGGGAAGATCTCGGCGAAGCGCCGCAGCGCCATGGTGGAGGAGTTCCAGGCCGGTGAAGTCCCCGTGTTCCTGCTCTCGCTCAAGGCCGGCGGTGTGGGCCTTAACCTCACCCGCGCCACCCACGTCATCCACTTCGACCGGTGGTGGAACCCCGCCACCGAGGACCAGGCGACTGACCGGGCGCACCGCATTGGTCAGGACCGGCCCGTTCAGGTGCATCGCCTGATCACCGAGGGCACGCTCGAGGACCGCATCAGCGAGCTCATCGAGAAGAAGCGTGGTCTCGCCGAGGCGGTTGTCGGGGGTGGCGAAGCCTGGATCGGGCGCATGTCCGACGCCGAACTCGCCGACCTCGTCAGTCTGGGGCGTGGCGCGTGAGTGCGACGCGACGCTCGTCGTCGTTCTCGCAGTATCCCAAGGCCCAACCGCGACGTCCCGGTCCGAGCGCGCCGCGCGCGAGCGGACGTTCGCCCTTCGGTTCGACGTGGTGGGGTCAGGCGTGGGTCGAGGCGCTCGAGCAGCGCGCACGCCTCGACACGAACCGCCTGCCGCGCGGTCGCTCCTACGCCCGCAGCGGCGCGGTCGGAGCGCTTTCGCTCGACGCCGGACGGATCAGTGCCAAGGTCCAGGGCTCACGAACCAACCCGTATGCGGTCACGGTGCGCGTTCGCACGTTCGACGACGATGAGTGGACTGCGGTGCTGGACGCCTTGGCCGGTGAGATCGGTCACACCGCCGCACTCCTCGACGGTGAGCTGTCGCCAGGTATCGCTTCGGACGTCGAGTCGATCGGTCTGGACCTGTTGCCGGGGCCCGGCGAGATCCAACCACGGTGTACGTGTCCGGACTGGGCCGATCCGTGTAAGCACGCCGCCGCCGTGTGCTATCTGGTGGCCGATGAGCTCGATCGCGACCCCTTCGGGTTGCTTCGATTGCGTGGGCGCAGTCGCGACGAGGTACTCGCCGCCCTGCGCGCACGACGCGACGGGCCCGGAGCTGCCGATCGCGCCATCGTCACCCGACCGGTCGATGCCGGGGTGAGGGCGCGCGATGCGTGGCGGCGTACCCCGGCTGCGCCGCCCGCGTTGCCGCTGCCACCCGAGCGCCCCGGCGGTCCTTCGATACTCATCACTGACTCTGCAGCGCACGAGGTGATCGACGTTGGTGCACTACGGGCTCTCGCCTCCGATGCGGCCGCTCGCGCACTCGAGTTGGCCCTAGGGGGCGTGTCCAGCGGCCTCGAGTTGACCCGTGACGAGGATCTCGCGCGCCGGGCGGCGGGTCTCATCGGCCCGAACGAGCATTGCGTCGGTCCTGATTTGGAAGTGTTGGCTCGACGAGCGGGGGTTGCGCCTCGGGTTCTCGCGCGCCGGGCGCTCGCGTGGCGCGCCGGTGCGCGCGCGGGACTCGAAACGCTCGACCAACGATGGGACCCCGGGCGTGCCACCACGGCCGAGGCGACCAGCTTTCTGGGCGTCGGCGCCGTTGCGCGGCGCAACCGCGTCACCCGTGGCGACGCGCAACTGCGCTACGCCCGAGACGGCTGCTGGTATCCGTACCGCCGATCGAATGGAACGTGGGAACCGGACGGGCCGGGACTGGTCCTCAGGCCGCTCGCCGACGAAGGCGGCGACGCCTCAGACGAGTGAGGCCTCGTTGACTGTGCCGTCGGCGGCTCGATCGGTCGTAACCGTCGGTGTCGGGCGAAAGTGCGCGTTCGACACCCGGCGCCACTGTTCATCGAGCCAGGCAAACTCGTGGTACCAGGTCACCACGTTCAATTTAGGATCGCTCGAAGCCGGTCAATTGCACGGCCGAACGGTAGTGTCCGTCTCAGTTTTGGGACTTGGCACGCATACGTGAACCAAGTATGGTAACTGCTTGAGGTTGCCGTAGTGGTTCCCTCCGGACGAAATGGTCCAAAGAAGTTAAGGAGGCCCGCTGTGGCTGAAGGAACCGTCAAATGGTTCAATGACGAGAAGGGTTGGGGGTTCATTGCGGTCGAAGGACAGCCCGACGTCTTCGTGCACTACTCCGAGATCCAGGGTGACGGTCGCCGCACCCTGGTCGAGGGCCAGTCGGTCCGGTTCGACATCGAGCCCGGTGACCGAGGCCCGCTCGCCAAGCGCGTGCAGATCGGCTAACCACCTGTCGTTTGACGAACGAGCCGCCACCTTCGGGTGGCGGCTCGTTGTCGTTGGTGGCGATGCTCTAGGCTGTCGGCAGGTTACCGGACGGTAACAGATGAGACAAGGTGGGGTTGTGACCGACTTTTCGATGAAACTGAACGAGGACCAGACGACGCTGCGCGACTGGGTGCACGGCTTCGCCGCCGACGTGATGCGCCCGGCGGCCCACGAGTGGGATGAGCGCGAGGAGACGCCCTGGCCGATCATCGAGGAGGCCGCGAAGCTCGGCATCTACTCGCTCGACTTCCTCGCCAACGCCTTTGCGGACCCGACGGGCCTCTCGATGGTGCTCGTGCTCGAAGAACTCGCCTGGGGCGACGCGGGCCTGTGCATGTCGATCATGGGCTCGTCACTCGCCGTGGCGGGCATCATGGCCAACGGCACCCCGGACCAGCAGATGGAGTGGCTGCCCCAGTGCTTCGGCTCGCCCGGGGACATCAAGCTCGCCGCCTTCGCGGTCTCGGAGCCCGACGCGGGCAGTGACGTCTCGTCGCTGCGTACGCGCGCCGTCTATGACGAGGCGAGCGACGAGTGGGTGCTGAACGGCACCAAGACCTGGATCACGAATGGCGGCATCGCCAACCTGCACGTGGTGGTCGCCTCGGTCGACCCGTCCCTCGGCGGTCGCGGCCAGGCCTCCTTCGTGATCCCCGAGGGCACCCCGGGCATCGCCATGGGCCAGAAGTTCCAGAAGATGGGCATCCGCGCGAGCCACACGGCCGAGGTCGTGCTCGAGGACTGCCGGATCCCCGGCAGCTGCCTGCTCGGGGGCAAGGAGAAGCTCGACGAGCGCCTGGCGCGCGCACGCGAGGGTAAGCGCTCGTCGAGCCAGGCGGCCATGGCGACCTTCGAGGCGACCCGACCGGGGGTCGGCGCCCAGGCGGTCGGCATCGCGCGCGCGGCCTATGAGTACGCACTCGACTACGCCAAGGAGCGCAAGCAGTTCGGCCGCGCCATCATTGAGAACCAGGGGATCGCCTTCAAGCTCGCCGACATGAAGACCCACCTGGACGCGGCCCGGCTGCTGGTGTGGCGCGCGGCCTGGATGGCGCGGGCCCGCGAGGCCTTCACCGCGGGGGAGGGCTCGATGTCCAAGCTCTTCGCCGGCGAGGCGGCGGTCAAGATCACCGAGGAGGCGATCCAGATCCTCGGCGGCTACGGCTACGTGCGCGAGTACCCGGTCGAGCGCTGGCATCGCGACGCGAAGATTTACACGATCTTCGAAGGGACTTCCGAGATCCAACGTCTCATCATCGCTCGCGCGATTTCTGGCGTCCACATCAGGTAGTCCACGCCTCAAAATAACAGGCTTCCGAGCACAACGACGGCCCCCAGTGGTGGCGACCGAAGGCTCCACGTGTAGGGCTGAATAGTCCCACTAACGAAAATGTGGGTACATCTTCCAGAGGTTCGTGCGCACCGCAACTTCACGCAGTGTGGCTGCTCGGCGTAACTCGCTCGTCTCGCACGTGGCCACGACCGTTGTGAATGGTGAAGGTCCGAGAAATAATCAGCGAGCTGGAACGAGCAGGTTGGGTTCAGATTCGTCAAACCGGTAGTCATCGTCACTACAAGCACGCCACACGCTCCGGCTCGGTCTGCGTGGCTGGAAATCTGGGTGATGAAATCCCTAAAGGAACCCTCGGTAACATTGTGAGACAAGCCGGGCTCGAAAGGAGACCACGATGACCGAATTCACCATCGTGATCGAAGACGCGGGTACCAACTACGCGGCCTACGCACCTGACGTTCCTGGCTGCATTGCGACGGGCGCGAGCGTTGCCGAGGTGACGTCAACACTCCGAGAGGCCATTGCCGAACACCTTGAGATTCTTCGAGGAATGGGCGAAGACATTCCCGTCCCTCATTCTCACGCAGCCGTAATCCAGGTCGCATCCTGATCGCGCCTTGAAGTAATGACTGATTCGCCTCTTCCACGAACGATCCTCTTCGATCTCTACGGAACGTTGGTGCCAGGAGGGTCACGGTTACAGCGAGACGCCCTCGCGTTTCAGATGGCGGAGGTCTTAGGCGTCGATCGAATCAAGTTCGCAGATATCGTGCACTCGACGTTCGACGCCCGGGTTCGCGGAGCAATGGGCGGACTTTCGGAGACGATTGCGGAGTTATCTCGACGGGTCGGAGGGCGCCCTACTTGCCAGCAAGTCACTCTGGCCGCGGAACAGCGTCTGACACTCTCCAGGAAGTTGCTGAGCGATACATACTCGGAGCATCACTTGACAAACCTAAAGTCGCGGGGCTACCAACTCGGCATCGTCACGGACTGTTCAGTGGAAACACCGCTGTCGTGGAACTCAACGTGGCTGAGGGACCTGGTCGACGTGGTCGTATTCTCGTGTGAGCTCGGAGTAAGAAAACCGCATCCTGAGATGTACTTGGAAGCCACTCGACGTCTCAACGTGCAGCCGGAGGAGTGTCTGTTCATCGGCGATGGTGATAGTGACGAGTTACGCGGGGCGTATGCGTTGGGGATGTCAACCAAGATGCTCGTTGATCCAAACCTGCTGGGTTCGGATCGTCGTGATGATGTGATCAAATGGGACGGTGCCGTAATCAACTCGGTGACGGAGTTGCTCGACGATTCGATTGAGTGAAACGTCAAAGAGGAAACTCGTGTGGCGTACCGGAATACGAATGCGCGAACTCCTGCCGGATGGTCTGGTATGAGTCTAAGGAATACATACGGGACCCACAAACGGGGTGCGAAACCGGCCCTTTAGGGGGCTAAATCACCCCATTCTTCTCATTTGTGGGTCTATCGATTTAGAAAAGCCCCTTATATCAGGGTTTCTGTGCGCGACTCGTATATCTACACGATCTTCAAGGGCACCAGCGAGATCCAGCGACGCATTATTGCTCGCGCGGTATCGGGCGTGCACATTCGTTGAGCAGTCGTGCGATGGGTTGTCGCGGAGCAGTTCTTTCGATCGCGTTC
>JAJYGN010000078.1 GCA_021790675.1 Actinomycetes bacterium | reverse complement strand
TTCGTTGACAGCGAGTGCGTCGGTGTTGCCCGAGCCGTCGAGATAGGAGCCGACGACGGCGCAGTTGCCGGCGCTCGCGCACGAGATCCAGTAGGGCGTGACACTCGGCACCGCGGCCGCGTTGGCCGGTGCGACGATCGCGGTGGCGACGCGCCAGTGGCCGGCCACCTCGTTTACGACCATGCCGACGTCGTTGCCGGCACCGTCGACGTAGATGCCCGTCGCCGCGCAGTCGCTGGCGTCGGGGCACGAGATAGAAGGGAGATATCCCTGGCTCAGTCCCGTGGCGCCCGTTGGCAAGGCCACGCGCTGGGCCGGCCCCCAGGGCGGCGCGGCGGCGCCCACCGGCGTGGCGAGGCCGAGGAACAGAACCGCGACGAGTACCGACCAACGCGCCCGAGCCATGGGTCTACGCTAGCGAGCCCGTCGTGGCCTACCGCGTCGGCGTCTGGAAAGTCGTCGACGGCGTCGCAGTCTCGCTCAGGGGCAGGGTTGCCTCGATGCGGGTGCCCGCACCCGGCGAGGAGTGCACGCTCAGGGCGCCGCCGAGGAGCCGCGCGCGCTCGGCCATGCCGACGAGGCCCATCGACGGCGAGGGCGTCGCCGAGTGCGTCTCCGCGGGATCGAAGCCGCGACCATCGTCGGTGACGTGCAGCTCGAGGTCGTGGTCAAAGGAGACGAGTACCTCGAGGTGGCGCGCATCGGCGTGGCGCAGGGCGTTGCGCAGGGATTCCTGGACGATGCGAAACGCGGCCAGTTCGATGTCGGGACGCAGTCGACGCTGCACGCCGCTCACGCGCAGGTCGGCTTCGGGCCCCTCGCCGTCGTCGATCTCGGCGACGAGGCTCGAGAGAGCGGGCACGAGCCCGAGCTGGTCGAGCGCGGGTGGGCGCAAGTCGCGCGCCAGGGAGCGCAGTCGCGACGCGGCGTCGAGGGCCTGGCCACGGGCCTCGTCGAGGCCGGCGGCGACGTGTCCCGGCACCCCGGCATCGCCGGCGAGCACCTCGAGGCGTCGCGCGAGGTGCAAGAAGAGTTGGAGGGGCTCGTCGTGCAGCTCACGCGAGAGGCGCCGCCGCTGGTCCTCTTCGACCTCGATGACGCGCTGGGCGAAGTCGCGGGCGCGGCGCTGCTCGGTGCGCTCGAGGGTGACGTCTTCGAAGGTGACCTGGCGTTCGCGGCCGTCGACGCCGCCGGGCAGGCGGATCACGTCGAGGCGAAAGTCGTGATGATTGGCGAGGCTCACCACCTGGCCCGAGAGAGTCGCCAGATTCTCCTGACCCTCGAAGAGAGTGCGCGCAGAGCGTCCGAGCAGCTGAGGGCCGAGCAGGTCGTGCGCGGCGGGGTTCGCGTCGGTCACGACGTCGTCGGCGTCGAGCACGAGGGTGGGCGCGCGGTTCGTCTCGAAGAGCTGGTGGTACCCCGCCTCGACGGCGAGGGCCCGACGGGTCGTCTCCTCGACGCGCTGGTGGGTGATGCGCTCGGACTCCATTCGCTGGCCAAAGACGAAGGACACGAACAAGACGATCGCGAGGTTGACCAGGTCCGAGCCCGTGTGGCCCTCGTTGTGGGGCAGCAGCAGGTCGGGCAGCCAGAGAAACGTCGCCCACACCGCCGTGGCGAAGGAGCCGGCGAGTCCGAACTGCAGGCCGGCGTATCCGATGGGCAGCACCAAGATGGCCACGGGGATCGCCGGGGCGAGGGACCCGCCCGCCAGATGGGGATTGAAGTCGAGGAAGAAGTGCGCCACCACGATCACCAGCACGACCGCCTGGATCATCCAGAATCGCGGCTCGCGCAGCGGCGGGTGGATGATGCGCCCCAGCGCGGAGGGGTAGCTAATCTGCGTCGTCGAGGTCGTCATAGCTTCGCGGGCTCACGAGGCGGTGATTGAGCGCGTAGGTGACCGCTTCGGTGCGCGAGTTCACGCCGAGCTTGCCGAGCAGGTTCGAGACGTGGCTTTCGACCGTGCGAAGGCCCAGGCCCAAGGAGGCGGCGATCTGCTTGTTCGATCGTCCCCGCGCGAGCAGTTCGAGCACGTCAGTCTCTCGGCGCGTCAGGGCGGCGAGGGCCTCGGGGCCGCGTCGACGTCGCCGGATAAGCCGCTGGGAGACCGCGCGGTCCAGCACGAAGATCCCGTCGGAGACCGCGCGTACCGCGTCGATCAGTTCGCGCCCGCTCGTGGTCTTGAGCAGGTACCCGCTCACCCCGAGTTCGAGCGCCTCGGTCACGTAGGCGTGCTCGTCGAAGGCCGAGAGGATCAGCACGTGCACGCTCGGCCAGCGCTGAGCGGCCTCGCGCGCAAGGTCGAGACCGGACAGGCCCGGCAGGTTGATGTCGACCAGAGCGACGTCGGTGGGTCGCTCGGCGAGAATCTCGAGGGCCTCCTCGGCCGAGCCCGCCACCGCGACCACGTCCAGGTCGGGAGCCATCTCAAGGATCTGGCGGGTTCCCTCGCGCACCAGCGCGTGGTCGTCGACGATCACGACGCGGATTCGTCGGCGTCGTTCGGTGTCGCCCTCGGTGGGGGCGTCGGCCGCGGTGAGGTCGCTCACGAGTCCTCCAATGGCGTCGGGTGACTACGGAGTTTCACTGATGCCCCCGGTCTGTCGTCTGTTCGCAGTCTCTCACTGACCCCTTCCTAGGGTCTAGGGACCTTATGCCGTGCTTGACAGTGATCTCACTTCAGTGGTAGTACTTAACTATACCAGTAGTTCTACGGTATAAATTTAGTTAGTACGTAGTAGTGCAGCGGTGAACTACAGATAACGGAGGGGCCATGGTTCTCAAAGCGCAACACGAGGGCATCGCCCCACGCGACGTTCACCTGATCGACCCGATCGCGGTGGCGATCCGCACGCGGGCCCCCGAAGAGCCGGGCGAGCGCTTCGCCGCGACCGACCCGTCACCGGGTCTTGACATCGCAGCAAACCCGCGCGTTGCGCGTCTGCTGCACAATCGCAAGCTCCAGTTCCTGCTCATCCTGCCCAACCAGATCATTTTCTGGCTGGTCATCGGCATCGGCTTGTTGGGCACGGTGGTGCCCGGTCTCAACTTCGCCACCGCGATCACCTGGTACATCTGGTTCTGCCTCGTCTTCGTGATGATGGTCGTGGTCGGGCGCGCGTGGTGCGCGATGTGCCCTTTCGGGGGATTCGGCGAGTGGGTCCAGCGCCACACGTTCTGGAAGCGTACGACCAAGCCGATCGGCCTCGGGCTCAAGTTCCCCGGCAAGGTCGGCCAGTACGGCTTCCTAATCTCGGTGGGGGCCTTCTTGCTGCTCACCTGGATCGAGGAGTTCTTCAACATCGCCGGTCCGGGCAACCCGGCCGCGACCAGCTACATGGTGCTCGGCATCGTCGGCAGCGCCCTGCTCTTCTTCTTGCTCTTCGAGCGGCGCAGCTTCTGTCGCTACGTCTGCCCGCTCACCTCGATCATCGGCACGGTCGGATCGATGGGTTCGGTCGCCGGCTTTCGCACGCGCGACCGCGACGTGTGCCTGTCGTGTGAGACCAAGAGCTGCATGCGCGGCGACGCCGATGGGTTCGGCTGCCCGTGGTACACCTGGCCCGGCAGCGCCGACTCCAACCTGACCTGCGGGCTGTGCAGCGAGTGCTACAAGGCCTGTCCCAGCGACAACATCGGCCTCTACGTGCAAAAGCCCCTCACGTCGGTGATCGCGCCCTCGCGCCGGCGCGCCGACGTGGCCTGGTCGGTCGCCCTGCTCTGGGGCCTCGTGATCTACCAGCAGCTCAACGCGCTGACGTTCTTCGCCTCGCTCGACAACTGGCTCAACGCGCACACCAATTTCCCCCAGTACCCGAACCCCCTCGACTACCTCGGCGTGATCGCACTCGTGGCCTTGGCGATGGCGGGGGCCTCGCGCGTGATTCAAGCGCTGGTGGGCCGACGCGACGCGATCGTGCCCGCGGGTGGGACCTCCTTTGTGGATCGCACGAGCCGCTTTCGCCTGTACTTCGTGCCACTGATGTACGGGGTCATCCCCGTGGTCGGCGCCGACTACTTCGCGCGCCAGCTGCCCAAGTTCTTCCAGCACGCCACCCGGGTAGTGCCCGCGGTGGGCCACCTCTTCGGCGCGGGCTCGACGTCGTCGTCGCTCTACAACACCTCGATCATCGGCTCGAACTCCGGGATCATCGCGGTCCAGGTCGGCGTCATCGCGGCCGGCACCCTGGCCGCGATGTACACCAGCTGGCGCATCGCCGGACGCGACCTGGCGGGAATCGCCACCAGCCGGCGCCGCGTCCAGGTGAGCGCCGCCACCTTCGCGTTGGTGTGCGGGATCGCCGCCGCCGTGCTGTACGTGCTGATGAACGCCGCGGACTAGGAGGGACCATGACCGTTCTCGAAACCCCGGTCCACGTGACCGTTATCGCCGACCGCTGCGCCGGCTGCCAGGAGTGCGTCATCCGCTGCCCGCAGGGCGCTCTCTCCATGGATCTCGCCACCTGGACGGCGGTCGCCGACGACGACGCGTGCGTGGGCTGTCGCCAGTGCGTGCGCACGTGCCCCTTCGGCGCGATCACCGTCGAGGGACCGCTGCTCGTGGCCGAGCGCGTCGACCCGCCGCTGCACCACCCGGTGTCGCTGGTGGGCGACGTCGCTGAGACCCGCGTGGGCTTCTCCGACCTCGCCGCGGCCCTGGCCGAGGCGGAGCGCTGCCTCACCTGCCTGGACCCGACGTGCGTGCGAGGATGCCCGGCGCACAACGACATCCCAGGCTTCATTGGAGCGATCCGTCTCCAGGACTTCGACCTCGCCCACGAGATCCTCGCGCGCACCACGTCCCTGCCGGACATCTGCTCGCGGGTGTGCAACCAGTCGGCCCAGTGTGAGGGCGCGTGCTCGTGGTCCCTCGCCGGCGGTGCTCCCGTGGCGATCGGACGCCTGGAGCGATTCGTGACCGAGCAGGTCGAGGTTCCCACCCCCCGAATAGAGCCGTCGAGCAACCTCTCGGTGGGCATCGTGGGATCGGGCCCGGCTGGCGCCGGTGCCGCCTGGGAGCTCATAGAGGCGGGCTGCGCGGTGACGGTCTACGAGCGTGACAGCGCGCCGGGCGGGCTGCCCGTCTGGGGCATGCCCGACTTCACCCTGCCCGACGACGTCGCGCGCCGTCCGTGGCGCCAGCTCGAGGAGGCCGGCGTCGAGCTCGTCCTCAACACGGCGATCGGTGCCGGTGACCTCGATCTGCTCCTCAACGTGCACGACGCCCTGATCGTCGCCAACGGGGCGGGCGCGCCGATGCGTCTCTCGGTGCCCGGATCCGACAGCGACGGGGTCACCGACGCGACGACCTTCCTGCAGGGGGCCAAGGTCGCCCTCGAGCCGGGCGGCGACGTGGCGGCTTTCCTCGCCCAGCTGGGCGTGGCGCGCGGCGCGCACGTGCTGGTGCTCGGCGCGGGCAATACCGCGATGGACGTCGCGCGTCTCGCGCGCCGCCTCGATCTCGCCGCGACCTGCGTGGACTGGCTCGACGAGCGCTTCGCGCTCGCGCGCCCCGACGAACTCGCCGAGGCCCGTCACGAGGGCGTCGAGGTCCGCTTCAACCGCACGCTGGCGGCGCTGCACGCGCGCGAGGGTCGCGTCTCGCGCGCCGAGTTGTCGCGCACCGAGCAGTCGAGCGCCAAGCGCCCACCCTCGGTGCAGGTCGAGGATCACGAGTTCCTCGAGGTGTCCCTGGTGGTAATGGCGATGGGCTATCGCAACGACGCGAGCTTCACCGCGGCCCTGCCCGGCACGCCCATGCGCAAGAGCGCGCCGAACATCCCCGACGAGCGCTGGCGCGCGAGCGGGATCCTCGCGGGACCGGCCTCGGCCTACGCGAACCACTCCGCGGTGGGCGCGCTCGCGCTGGCGCGCGAGTCGGGCCTGTGGGCCGCGTCGCTCGCCAACCGCGAACGACTCTGGGTGGTTGGAGACGCCCTGACCGGACCCTCCACCGTCGTCGAGGCGATGGCGCAGGGCCGTCGCGCCGCGGCCGCGATTCTCGATGCGCAGCCCTCTTGCCCTGGACGGCGCGACGAGAGCGACGCCTCGGCGCCGCCGCGGGTGCTCGTCTGTTACGAGAGCGAAGGGGGAAGGACCCGCGCGGCGGCCGAGACGATCGCGAGCCAGTGCGACGCCCGCGGACTCGAGGTGACGTGCTTGCCGATTGATCAGGTCGGTCCGCGCGAGATCGCCGCGGCCGATGTGCTCGTTGTCGGCACGTGGGTCGAGGGACTGGTACTCGCTCGGGTCCGCCCGGCGCGCGCGATGCGCGCCTGGATCGAGGGCCTGCCGCGCCTCGCCGCGCGCAAGGTCGCGATCTTCTGCACCTACTCGGTCAATCCCCGCGGGGCGCTCGAGGAGATGTCACGCGCGATCGCCGGCAAAGGCGGCGCGGTGGTCGCGCGAGAGGACTTCGCCGCGAGCGAACTCGACGACGGCGAGTCTGGCCCGATCGCCTTCGCCGCCCGCGTGAGTGCCCTGGCGCTACGAGAGACCAGCGTGCGCGTCGTCGCGCACTGATCGATCAGACCTCGAGGGCGTC
>JAJYGN010000040.1 GCA_021790675.1 Actinomycetes bacterium | reverse complement strand
TCTCGGGCGGCTTTGTCGAGGTGCTCGAGCCGTTGCTCGCCGAGCTCGGCGTGCCGTACCTGGCGGCCAATCGCCTCGAGATCGTCGACGGCGTCCTGACCGGGCGACTGGTGGGTGACATCGTGGACCGCGCCGGCAAGGCCGCCGCGCTGGAGCGCTTCGCCGCCGACGTGGGAGTGCCCTTGGAGCAAACCGTCGCGGTCGGCGACGGGGCCAACGACATCGACATGATCTCGGTGGCCGGCCTCGGCATTGCCTTCAACGCCAAGGCCGTGGTGCGCGAGCACGCCGACGCTGCGCTGTCGGTGCCCTACCTCGACGCGGTCCTCTACTTCCTCGGAATCAGCCGCGAGGAGATCGAAACGGCGTGATGCTCTCTGGCGTTACCGGGTAGTAAGGTGCCAGAAATACACGAGGAGGGGTCGTGAAAGTCTTCATCGACGCGCAGCGTTGTCAGGGACACGGGCGCTGTTTTTCGCTGGCGCCGAGCGTCTTCGGCTTCGACGAACTGGGCAACGGACACGTCCTGGGTGACGGTGTCGTCGAGGGCGAGAGCCTCGCGCTCGCGCGCCTGGCCGAGGCGAACTGCCCGGAGCACGCCATCTCGATCGGCGAGTCATGACGATCAAGCCGCCCGTCAGCGACTTCGCGACCGACTGGGACCACACCGACCCCCAGTGGGTGAACGATCCCTACCCGATCTGGGAGGACCTGCGCACGAGGTGTCCCGTCGCGCACACCGACCGCTACGGCGGCGCGTGGTTCCCGGCGACCCACGCCGGCGTCTCGGCGGTCGCCAACGACACCGAGCACTTCACGAGTCGCACCGTGGTGCTCGGCAATGGTCGCCCGATGGAAGACGCCCTGCCCGCACCGATCGGCGTGGCCCCGCCGATCACCTCGGACCCGCCCTTTCACCAGATCGCGCGCCGCCTGATCCTGCCGGCCTTCGCGCCCGGTCCGATCAACGCGCTCGAACCGATGATCCGCCAGCTCTGCAACGACCTGCTCGATCGCGTGGTTGGTCGCGGGGTCATCAACGGCGGCAGCGACTACGCCCAGTTCATCCCGCCCGCGGTGATCAAGCGCATGCTGGGCTTTCCCGAGGCCGACGAGGACCTCTTTCGAGAGTTCGTCCACATCGTCTTAGAGGGCATCGACCTGCCGGTTGAGGAGCGAATCGAGCAGTTCGCCCCGATCGAGGAGTACTTCCGGATCCAGATCGAAGACCACCAGGCCCACCCGCGCAACGACCTCACCACCTTCCTCTTGAACGCCGAGATCCTGGGCGAGAAGCTCTCGATCGAGCACGTCTTCGGCACGATGGTCCTCATCTTGGTCGCCGGCATCGACACCACCTGGTCGGCGCTGGGCGCCTCGCTCTGGCACCTGGCGAAGAATCCCGACGACCTCGCGCGACTCGTGAACGAGCCGGACCTGATGCCCTTTGCCATCGAGGAGTTCCTGCGCTTCTACGCGCCCGTCACGATGGCTCGACTGGTCAAAGAGGACATGGAGTACCTGGGATGTCCCATGAAGCAGGACGACTGGATCCTGCTGGGATTCCCCGCGGCGAATCGCGACCCCGAGGTCTTCGAGCGCGCCGACGAGTTCATCATCGACCGGCGCGAGAACCGCCACCTCGCCTTCGGGCTGGGCATCCATCGCTGTGCGGGATCGAACCTGGCGCGCCTCGAGCTGCGCGTGGCGATCGAGGAGTTCATCAGGCGCTACCCGCGCTTCACCCTCGCCGACCCCGCCCAGGTCACCTGGGCCCAGGGCCAGGTGCGCGGGCCGCGCAGCCTGCCTCTTCGCGTGGCCTAGAGATCGAGGTTCGTCGCCCCGCGCGACCAGACCTCGGCCATCCACGCCTCGACGTCATCGGCCTGGCGCGGCAGCGCGGCCGAGAGGTTGCGGCTGCCGGTCGCGGTGACCAGGATGTCGTCCTCGATGCGCACGCCGATCCCGCGGTACTCCTCGGGCACGGTCAGGTCGTGGGGCTGGAAGTAGAGGCCCGGCTCGACGGTGAGGACGTAGCCCTCGGCCAGCTCGCCCATGTAGAGCTCCTCGCGCGCGTTCGCGCAGTCGTGCACGTCGAGGCCCAGCATGTGGCTCACGCCGTGCAGGGTGTAGCGCCGGTAGAGCTGGCGGTCGGCCCGCAACGCCTCCTCGGCGGATTCGGCGAGGATGCCCAGCTCGTGGAGTCCCTCGGCCAGCACCTTCATCGCGGCCTGGTGGGGCGCGCGGAAGCTCGCCCCCGGGCGCACCGCGGCGATGCCCGCCTCCTGGGCGGCGAGCACCAGGTCGTAGACGCGCCGCTGGGCCGGGCTGAAGGTGCCGTTGACCGGCATTGTGCGCGTGACGTCGGCGGTGTAGAGGTTGTGGCACTCGACGCCGGCGTCGAGCAGGAGCAGGTCGCCCGCGCGCACCACGCCGTCGTTGGTCGTCCAGTGCAGGATCGTCGCGTGCGCGCCCGAGGCCGCGATCGTGTTGTAGCCGACGTCATTGCCCTCGACGCGCGCGCGCAGGTTGAAGACACCCTCGATGACGCGCTCGCCACGGCCCTGCGCCGCGGGCAGGGCGCGCACCACGTCCTCGAAGCCCTTCACGGTGTGCGCGATCGCCGACTCGAGCTGGGCGATCTCGAAGTCGTCCTTCACCAGGCGCATCTCCGAGAGCACCTCGGCGATGCGCTCGTCGTCCTCGTGGGGCGCGACGGCGGTGTCGATCGCCGCGTCGACGCCGCGCTTGGTCAGGATCGGTGTCGCGGCGAGGTCGACGAGGTCCTTGGAGAGCTGTTCGAGGGGCGCGGTGGCGACGCCGTAGTAGGTGCTCGCCTCCTCGGGCCCGCGACGCGGTCCCACCCACAGCTCACCGTAGCGCGCGTCGGTGATGAACTCGTGGGTGCGCTGGTCGCGCCGGGCCGGCACGTAGAGGGTCGAGTGGGCGCCGCTCGCGCCCGGCGTGATGACTAAAACGCCCTCGGGTTCGTCATCGGCCGTCAGGTAGAAGTAGTCGGTGTCGGGGCGGAACCGGTAGTCGGTGTCGTTGGCGCGCACCTTGAGGTTGCCCGACGGGATCACGAGAGTCACGCCGGGAAAGCTCGCCGCCAGGGCCTCGCGTCGGCGCCGGGTGTGCTCGGCGGCCACGTGCTCGTCGGCCGGCCCCTCGCCCGGCGCCCAGTCCGCGGCCAGGCGCTCGAGGAAGACCCGGGGCATGGCGGGGCGGTGCGCGCCGATCCACACCCAGTTCTCGCTGATGGGCCGTTCGGCGCTGACGTCGGGTTCGCTGTAATCGCTCACAGTGGCCAATGTAGTCCCCGGTGTCCAAAGGGCGACAGGCCGAGGAGTAAGAAGTGGGAGACGTCGGACAGGGAGGTGACGTGAGTCACCGTAGGGAGCAGGCCTTTCGCGCGCTGGCTCAGAAGGTCACGCCTGAGGTGGGCCTCTACCTGCGCCGGCGCCTCTATCCCTTGCCCGCGAGTGACCTCGACGACCTCGTCGAGGAGGTGCTGATCGTGCTCTGGCGCCGCTTCGACGACGTGCCCGACGACGCCGAGGTCGCTTGGTCCATCGGCGTAGCGCGCAACGTGCTGCGCAACGCCCAGCGCAGCGCCCGGCGCGCGAGCGCGCACGTGGCCCGTCCGGTGGGAGCCGACGCCTCGGCCGAGGACCACGTGGTGGCCGACGAGACGGTCCGCGCGGCCCTGGCGGCGCTCTCGGACGAGGACCGCGAACTGCTCACCCTGCACGCCTGGGACGGGCTCGGCCCGCGCGAGCTGGCCGTCACCTACCGCATCACCGAGAACGCCGCGGCCGTGCGCCTTAGCCGGGCGCGGGCCCGCTTCGAGGCCCAGATGGCGGAGGTGGCCACGTGGTGAAAGTTTCGCGCTGCGCCGACATGAAGAGGGTGTGGAGATGACGTCGTTCGAGCGCCTGGTAGCGAGCGACCCCTCGCGCGACGACGCGTACGCGCCACGTGACTTCGACGCGATGCTCGCGCGCGTGATCGCCCAGCCCTACGCGCGCGTGACATCCTGGCGCGCCTTCAAGGCGCGCGTCCTCACGGGCTTCACTACGTCGTGCGCGGTGATGGCGGCGGCCACCTACGCCCTCGCGGGCGCCGGTCCCCCGCTCGTTCGCCTCACCTTCGCGGCCGCTCCCGCGTCCATGGCCGCCCCGGCGCCGACGTACGCAACGTCGCAGAAGGTGACTGTCACCGGCTCTGGATTCGCTTCGGCCGCGCCGACGTTGCTCGCCCGGAGGATCTCGACGACGGTGCCGTCGCTCGCGACCTTCACCGTGATGGCGCCGCCGAGCGAACGCGATGCGGTCGCCACCCTCGCGAGCGCCCTCGGTGTAACGCTCGGCGCGCCGAGGGCCATCATCGTGGCCCCGCCGGGTGCGCACGAGTGGACGGCGCGCGGTGAGGGTGCCAGCGAGGCGTTCTTCGCACGCGTGGGCGGCGTCGATCTGTGGCTCTACGGGCCAGGGCTTTCCGCCGGGTTGCCGAGCGCGCCGCCTGAGGCCACCTCGCGGGGCGGTCTGAGCAAGGTGGAGATCGTTCAGCGAGCACTGGAGATCGTCCACGCGGTGGGCACGCTGGATACCGGCGTGCCGGTCGTGGGCGGCGGCGCGGCGTTCGTGCGAGGCACACCCACGATCGTGGTGGTCCCGATCCTGATTGACGGGCACTGGTCGAACCTCTCGGACACCGTCATGCTCGACGGGCGCGGTCGCGTGATCTCCGCTCGCGGGGCGATGTTCTCCCTCGGACCGCCGGCGTCGTATCCGCTCATCTCGCCGCGCGCGGCCGTCTCTCACGCGAGCGAGCAGGCGGCGATCTTCGCTCACGCGGTGACGCCGCTGGGCTGGTCCGGCACTGAGCCTTCGGGTGCCGCCCTGCCCACCGGGGCGCTGCGACTCAGCCAGTCGATCGCGCAGTACCGGATCCTTGTCGACGCCCACGGTGTCGGTCACGCGCTGCCGATCTATCAGTACGTGGGTCAGACGAATGGTTCGCGCGCGGTCGTACTCGACGCGCTGGCGATCAACCCTCGCTACCTGGTCTACGAGGTCCACGGGACCTCGACTCGGTGACGATCTAGCCTAAGAGCGTGGACATGTCAGTGGACTTCGACGGCGACGTCGCCGTCATCACGTGGAACGACGTCGAGAACCGGATCCATCGCGAGTCACTGGCTCGCCTGCACGAGGTCCTCGACGAGCTCGAGTCACGAAGCGGTCCCCTGGCCGTCGTTCTCACCGGCACCGGCAAGTTCTTCTCCAACGGCGTGGACCTGGTGAACTTCGGCCACGATCTCGACGAATTGCGCGCGATCTTCAAAGAGCTTCACCGGACCGTGGCGCGCCTCGTCGTGTTTCCGGCCTACACCGTGGGGGCCCTCAACGGGCACACCTTCGCGGGCGGCGCGTTGATCGCCTGTGCGCTCGATCATCGAGTCATGCGCGAGGACCGCGGGTTCTGGTGCATGAACGAAGCTGACATCGGCCTGCCACTTGATGAGAAGCTCTCGGCGATCCTGTTCAACCGCCTGCCGCGCGCCAGCGCGATCGAGGCGATGCTGACTGCGCGTCGCTACGGCGGTGTCGACGCGCTCGCTGCCGGCATGGTCGAAGAGGTTACGAGCGAGTCCGACGTCCTCGCGCGCGCCGTGGCGATCGCCGCGGCGATGGCGGGCAAGGACCGCGCGGTGCTCGCCAAGCACAAGCGTCTCGCGCACCGTGCGCTCGTCACGACGCTGGGATATCCCGAGTTCCTCTAGTTGTTCTCAGAGCTGCTGCGTTCCACGACGCGCCAGGCGGCGGGCAGGGTGAGACCGGCCAGCAGCGCCTTGATGAGGTCGCCGATGACGAAGGGGACGAAGCCGAGGGAGATCGCGCGTGCGAGGCCCACGTGCAGCGACAGCGCGAGCCAGGGCAGCGCGATCGCGTAGAGGGCCGCCTCACCGGCGATCATCGATGCCGCCGCACGCGCGACGGTGCGGTCGTGTCGGCGCGCGGCGAGGGCGCCGGTGACGGCGCCCGCGGCGACGAAGCCGAGGAGGTAGCCGAACGTCGCGCCGGCCGCGCCGCTCGCGTGTCCGGCGAACCAGGGCACCCCGGCGACGCCGGCAAGCACGTAGAGAGCCATCGACAGGCTGGCGCGCCGCCAGCCGAGGGCCGCGCCGGCCAGCAGCACCCCGAGGGTCTGACCGGTCACCGGCACCGGCGTGAAGGACAGGTGGATCGAGATCTGGGCGAGCGCGCCGACGAAGGCGGCGGCGCCGACGACCAGGGCGACGTTCGCCGTCGTGGATGCCGAGATTGTGTCGACGAGGACGCCGGGTCGAGTGAGCGGTGCGGTGGTGGACATGTTTCTCCCTAGTGGTTGGTTGTGACGGAGGTGGGTTAGAGCCAGCCCTGGTCGCGGGCGATCTGCTCGACGTCGCCGATGCGCATCCCGGTGCGGTGCTGGAGCGTGCGGATCAGCCCGCCGGCTTCGTAGAGCGACTCGTGCGTGCCGGTGTCGAGCCAGGTGGTCGCGCGCGAAAGCACCTCTACACGCAGCTCGCCACGCTCGAGGTAGGCGTTGTTGAGTGCGGTGATCTCGAGCTCGCCGCGCGCG
>JAJYGN010000007.1 GCA_021790675.1 Actinomycetes bacterium | reverse complement strand
GCGGCGACTCGGTCACCATCGCCGCGAGTGCCACGAATCCCGCGTCCTCTAACGCGCCGTCCCGTACGGCCTCGAAGCACGGCTCGTCGCACGCCCGTTGGAACAAGGTCGAACGCCCGATGACGATCGTGAATCCTTCGTCGCTCAGAAGACCGGCGAGTTCGTCGACGGTGTAGAGGTGGGCATGACGGTAGAAGGGATTCCCTTGGCGCCCCATGACCTGATAGCGCTGCCCCCACGTGCTGTCCCGAGGCACGATGGCGACGACGAGTCGACCGCCAGGTCCGAGCACGCGACGTGTCTCTCGCAGGACGACTCTGGGTTTGTCCACGAAGCAGAGCGTGGCGACGAGCACGACCGCCCCGAAGACATGGTCCGCGAACGGTAGCCGCTCGCCCGATCCGCGGACGACGTGTAGACCCCGACGGGCGGCGTAGACGAGTGGTGAGAACGCGATGTCGACACCGAACTCGACGTCGAGTGCGGCAGCGAAGCGGCCGGACCCGACGCCGACTTCAAGACGTGGACCGCGCGTCTCGTGAAGCAACGGGCGAAGCGTCGCCACCTCGAGGTCAAGGAGCACGCGACCGGCCGGTGCGTCGTACCAGGCGTCGTATCGCTCACTCAACGCCTCGAACGGCGCTCCAACTCCACGGGCGACCTCGGTCATTGGCGCATCGCCTCGGACGATTCCCCTGGTTGGTAACAGTCGGGTCGGAAACCCCGGGTCACCGCCACGTCGGCCCCGGGAAGTTCGCCGGATGAGCGACCGCGACTTTCGAGCACGGACCGAGACTATCGACGCCTCGTCATCGAGGGCGTCCCTCGTCATCCGATGGCCGTGCTGACAACCCCACCCAACGCCGCGACAGATACGAGCACCGTGCTCGACCTGCACTTCACGATCAGGCACGTGCACATCCATTGTCCCGCTCGTTACGAGCCCCAATCCAGGTCGCGGTGGCCGCCACCAGGAAGTCATACGCGACCATCGGTTTCTTAGAGCGTGTGTCCTAATTGGCGTGTGCGCCAGGAGCCGCGACCGTCACCATCAAGTCGTGGCCTATTCGAGTGACCTGACCGATGACCAGTGGAAGATACTGGAACCTTTGCTGCTGGTTTCCTCCAAACGAGGACCGAAGCACGGCGCCGACCTGCGCCGCGTCGTCGACGCAATGCTCTACATCTCGCACACCGGGTGCCAGTGGCGCTTCCTGCCCGGGGAGTTCGGTCCCTGGACCCGGGTCTGGTCCCAGTTTCGCCGGTGGTCGAGGAACGGAACGTGGGCCCGAGTTCTCACCGCGCTGCATGCCTCGTCGCGCATCGCTCTCGGCCGAAAGCCCTAACCGTCAGCCCCGCGTGAGACACCCGCTGAGAATTTCCATTTCATAAGGGCGAGACAAGTGACACCAAAGACCAATGACACCAACCAATGCCGCCGAGGTGGTTTCGCGTGACCAAGATGGTGACGTGCAAGACAACACCGACCCCGCGGCTCGACCAACGAGACGAACATTCAGCACCGAAGAGAAACTCGCCCTCCTCGCCGCCTACGAGGCGTGCGACCCCGGCAAGAAGGGCGAGTTCGCCCGTCGTGAGGGCATCTACTCGAGTCAGCTGACCGAGTGGCGCCGCGCGCGAGACGCCGGCACGCTCGCGGCGCGTGACTCGAACTCGTCGCGCCGCGATCGGCGCGAGTTCGACAAACTCGAACAGAAGAACAAGCGGCTAGAGGCCGAACTCGAGCGCACCAGACTGGCGCTCGACATAGTGGGAAAAGCGCACGCGCTCTTGGAGAAGCTCTCCGAGAGCGCGGACAACGAGTAGTGGTGGACGAGCTCATGGACGCCTTTCACGAGGAGTTGGCGCCACTGGTGGGTGTGAAGAGGGCGTGTGCCCTGCTCGGTCGGGTGCGCTCGAGCTACTACCGCCGACGAAAACCCGCGGTGGACAAGGAACCAACCCCTCGACCCACGCCGCCCAACGCGCTGAGCGAGGGCGAACGCGCTCGCGTGCTGGCGCTGCTGTGCGAGGACCAGCACGTGGACTCCTCGGTCGCCCAGGTCTACGCCGAGACCCTGGACGAGGGAACCTACCTGTGCAGTCAGTCCACGATGCTGCGCATCCTGCGGGCCAACAGGGCCACGAAGGATCGCCGACGTCAACGGACCCACCCGGCCAAGAAACGACCCGAGCTGCTCGCCACCAAGCCCCTGGAGATTTGGAGTTGGGATATATCCAAACTGCACGGTCCCACCCGCGGTCTCTTCTACGACCTCTACGTGGTGATCGACATCTTCAGCCGCTACGTGCCGGGCTGGTTGGTGGCGGCGCACGAGGACGCCGAACTCGCCAAGGAGTTCTTGGAGGACGCCATTCTCACCCAGGGTGTGGCGCGCGACCAGCTGACCATCCACGCCGATCGCGGTGGGTCCATGCGATCGAAGCCGGTGAGTCAGTTGATGATGGACCTGGGCGTCACGAGGAGCCACAGCCGTCCCCACGTGTGCCTATTTACCGGCTAATCCATCTAGGCATACCGGAGAGGTGTGAAGAAGCCACTGGAGATTTAATCACTTGATACTTGCATTCTGGGACACTGTCGATTACAGATGTTGCAGTGACAAATGCCGAACTTCACCTCGAGCAAAGCGCCGGTAGTTGGGCGTTAGCGGGTGCTGGCGTTAGTCAGTTCGCGTTGGTGAACGACTATCTGAGTTATCTGTCGGACCGGAACTACTCGCCCCAGACGGTCCGCGTCTACGGCTTCTCGCTGCTGGCGTTCTGTCGATGGTTGGCGACCGAGGGCATCGCGCTCGACACCGTGACGACCGACGTGCTTCTTCACTATCTGGCTGCGTGCCGACAGACCACGGTGCCCGGGCGCCCTGGTCCTAACGTGGTGCGTCTGGACGGACGGCGCGCCGACGGGTACGCCGCGGCGACACTCAACCATCGACTGGCGGCGATCTCGGGGCTGTTCGAGTTCCGCCTGATGCGAGATCCCCACGCCACCAACCCGGTGCCGAGGGGCAAGGAGGCGAGACGACTATCCGCGGGCGAGCGCAACGGGCTGCTCGCTCACGTGGCGCGTCGGCCCAAACGGCGATCAGTGTTGCGACTGAGAGAGCCCCAGCGACTTCCCCGAGCGTTAGATCGCGATGAAGTCGTGGCGCTGGTGGGGAGCCTTCGCACGTGGCGCGACCGAGGAATCGCGGGACTGATGGTGTACTGCGGCCTTCGCGCCGGAGAGGTTTTGGCCCTCGAGGTCACCGACGTGGATATCGGGGGACGATGGTTGCGCGTCATGGGCAAAGGGTCTAAAGAGCGCCGCGTCCCGCTCGACGTCGACGTGGCGGGCGTCATTCAGACGTACTTGCTCTGCGAGCGACCCGAGACGCAGACTCCCCGGTTGTTCGTGGTGGCCAAGGGCCCCACTCGCGGCCAACCACTCACGAGCGCGGGCCTGCGCACCATCTTTCGTTACCACCGGATGGTCGCCGACGTTCCCGCCGGTCATCCCCACGCGCTGCGCCACACCTTCGGCACCGCGCTGGCCGAAGCGGGTGTGGATTTGGCCGTGATGCAAGCCCTGCTCGGTCACGCCCACATCGACACCACCGCTCGCTACATCCATCTCGCCCCCGTGCACGTGAAGAAGGAGTTCGATGCCGCTCGCGAATGTCAACGCGACCTCCGTTGAGCGCCCGGCGAGGGATTTGCTCGCCGACTACGCGACTCACCTCACCCTGACGGGCCGGGGCAACTCCTCTAGCGCCCAAGGGGCGAAGACCTTCCTGCGCCGCTGGCCCGACCCGCAGGACTGGGCCGCTCAGTCGCTCGCTCGCCGCCTGGGCGAGGGTCCACAGACCACGTCCTTCTTGATGTTCGTGATGGTCCACGGCTGGCTCCAACCCGGCTACGACTACCTGGTGTCTCGCAAGCTGACGAGCTTTTGGCGCGAGATCGCGGCTAGCCCGCTCGAGGCGGACATGACCCGGTTCCTCCACGGCGCCGAGGCCATTGGCTACACGCCGATCCAATCTCTTCGAATCGCATCCCAGTCCGTCGGGCGCCTGCTCATTCAGACGAACGTGCGTCTTGAGCAGTTGACAATGGGTGACTTCGACGAGCTCACCAATGAATGCCGGCTGCGCGAGGAGCGCACGGGAAAGCCGTGGGGTCATTACCGGTCCGCGCTCAACGCAGCGCAGCGGGTGTTGTTTCACCTGGACATCGTTGAGGTCCCACCGCCGCACTGGCAACTGTCCAAGACCTTCGAGCAGCGTGTCGTTGACGTGCATCCCGCGCTTCAGCCGGCGTTCGTTGCTTACCTGGAACGAAAGACGGGAACCTGCCGCACCGCGACGGTGACCTGCATGGCAACGCGCCTGGTCCACTTCGGTCGCTTCCTCGCCGACCTCGACCCCGAACTGAGGTCACTGGCTGAGCTTGATCGACAGCGCCATATCGAGCCCTACCTGAATTCGGTGGCCAGTGCCATCAACTCCAAGAACGGTGATCCAGTCACGACCGCCGATCAATCACGACGGGTACTGACAGTGTCGAGCTTCCTCAACGACATCACCGAGTGGGGATGGGCCGACGCGCCAACACGGCGTCTCGTCTTTCGCTCCGACTTCCCGCGCTTGCCCAAGCCTCTTCCTCGCTACCTGCCCCTTGACGTTGACCGGCGTCTCGGTGAGGCGCTCGAGGGGTCCGAGTTTCGCCTCGCCGCCGACGCGCTGCTACTGGCCCGAGCCTGCGGGCTGCGCATTGGTGAACTCCTCGATCTCGAACTCGATTGCGTGCACGAAGTTCCCGGCAACGGAGCGTGGCTCAAGGTTCCTCTGGGCAAGATGGACACCGAGCGGATGGTGCCACTCGACGACGAAACCGTCACCCTGATCGATCGAATCACCGCGACACGCTCCGAGGGCCGAGCGTTTCCGCACCCTCGAAGTGGGCGACCCGCGCAGTTCCTCTTCACCCACCACGGCCGGCGTCTGGCTCAGCAGGCGTTGCGCCTGGAACTCGATCGTGCCGCGCAGGTCGCGGGCATCGCTCACGTCACGCCGCATCAACTCCGCCACACCTTTGCCACCGTGATGGTGAACGCCGGAGTATCGCTCCAGGCGCTCATGGCCCTGCTCGGGCACGTCTCTGCGGAGATGAGTCTTCGTTACGGCCGGCTCTTCGATACCACGGTGCGCGCCGAGTACGAGCGAGCACTGAATCTGGCCAAGGCCCACATCGGGCCACTACCCGCGCAACGCATCCCCGTCACTGGTGATGACAACTGGCGTGATGCTCCGCTCATCAAGACCAAGCTCGCCGGCGGTTACTGCCTTCGCTCACCGGCGCAAGGATCGTGCACTTACGCGAACATCTGCGAATACTGTCCTACGTTTCACGTCGACGCCAGCACCGTCGCAGCGCTCAGCGCCCAACGGGTTGACGCCGAGGCACTCGTTGCCGACGCCGACGCACGCGAGTGGAGCAGCGAAGCCGACCGCCACCGTCGTCTCATCAGTCGCCTCGACACGCTTATCGCAGAACAGGCGGCGCAGTGACCTCGCCCGACATCCTGGCCCGCGTCGAGCGTGTGTGCTCAGAGTTGCACCGAGACGCGACGCCGATCACCTTCGTCGGCGTCGCGTCTCTCGCGGGCGTCAGCCGCACAAGCCTCTATCGAGATCCGTCCCTGCGCGCCGTCGTTGATGAGTATCGCGCCGCACACGTTGATCCCCGCACCCTCTCCGGACTCACGAGAGAGGTCGATCACCTTCGCACTGCCGTCGAACTTCTTGCCGATCGCGTCCGACGCCACGAGGAACAACTTCGTCAACTCGACAGCGTGTCTCGTCCACGGCGCAGAGCCAACTGAATGTTGGACAGTTACTGGCGAAGCCTCGACCCCGATTAGCCGGTTAATCGAACGACAATCCGTTCAGTGAGGCAGCGTTCAAGACCTTCAAGTACTGTCCGACGTTCCCCCAGCGCTTCGGGTGCATCGAGGATGCTCGCGCGTTCAGCGACGTGTTCTTCGATCACTACAACCACGTCCATCGCCACTCGGGCATTGGCCTGCACACCCCAGCCTCAGTGCACTACGGCACCCACACCGAGATCCGCGAGCAACGCCAAACCACGTTGAACGCCGCGTTCGAGCTGAATCCGATTCGCTTCCGACGCATCGCACCACAGGCGCCAACCATCCCCGAAGTCGTGTGGATCAATCCGCCGATCAAGGAGGTGCTCGCTAACATCTAGAACGACCGAGTGTCTCATCCGACCTGACGGGTTCCGAAGGACCCGCTGCCCTCGATGGTGGTCATCGACACACATCTCGCGAGAGGGGCCTCCAATGGTGGCGTGACTTTCCACAACCAGGGCGGCCCCTACGGTCGGACCAACGGTGCCAAGCGCATCGTCTGCGTCGACGTCACCGGCCTGCCCCTCTGCGTGCGAGTCGTCCCCGCCTCGACCTCCGAGGCGAGCGCCGTCGAGCTGATACTCGATGACCTGGCCCGTACGGGCGCTGACCTGCGCCTCGAACTCGTGCTCGTGGACCGGGGAACCGCGCAGTCGGCGGCCCAACGGCTCTCCGCCCGGTTCGGCTGCGAGGTCCGCCGGGTCGGTTGGGACGAGCCACCGCGCAACGA
>JAJYGN010000043.1 GCA_021790675.1 Actinomycetes bacterium | reverse complement strand
CGTGGCGAAGTAGACGGACATCTGTGGCGTCGGGTAGTAGCCGTGGGACGCTCGCATGAGCCGCTGGAGGGGGGTGGGAAGGCGGAGCGTGGTCCACGTCCGTCCCGCGTCGGTGGTGCGCTCGAGGCGCGTGCAGGTCTGGGTGGCGCAGCGGTAGGCGGACAGCAGCCAGCCCTCTCCCGAGGCGAGGAGTGACACCGACAGGGGTGACGACACGGGGGCCGCGGCGCTAGCCGACGGCGCACGCCATGCCATCGTCGCGTTCGTTGCGACGGCGACGGCGACGGCGACGGCGACGGCGACGGCGATACGGACGATCGCTGCGGGCGCGCGAACATGCGTACTCGTTCGCGCACCGAGTGTCCGCGAACTCATCACCGGATGAAGCGTAGGTCTCCAGTTGATCGTGCGCGTGGCGTCTCAACCCGGGGGCGCTGCGCGAAAGTCTCGTGCGCCGACCGCCCAACGGACCGTCGTCAGCACCCCGTCGACCACGCCAGACGTCGTCGTGTACTCGCGACGACGATGGTGATCGCGCCAGAAACCGTCGACGAGTCGCGGCGCGTTCGTGACGCGAGCTTCGTGACGTGAGTCACACGAGGCTCTTGGCGGCGTTGAGCAGCCCGGGCATCGTGGACGAGGGCGACCCGTTCACGTAGACGATCCTGCCTGCCGCGTTGATCAGGTAGTAGATGTCGAGATAGGCGCGCGGGTTGTACGTACGGGTGAGGGCGGACGATGCCTCGCCGAAGGTCCAGTCGGGGTTGGCGAAGGCGTGGCCGGCAAGGGATTTCGCAAAGGTCTCCATCGTGGGGCCCGATTGGCCGAAGTCGGCGTAGTTCTCCACCTCGACAACCCGCACACCGTCGGCGGACAACGCGGCGATGTTCTGCGCCATCGTCTGCGTGCCGGCCTCGCACGAAGAGCACCAGGTCGTCACGAACCAGATCAGTGCGGGGCGACCGCGCAATGACGCCACGGACGTCGTTGCGCCAGAGAGCGTGATGGCGGTTCCGTTTGGTGCGACGGCGCCGACCGGGAGCGATACACCCGTCGACCCCGACGTGGTACCGGCTGATGCCGAACTCGAAGCGCTGTTCACCACGTGCAACGTGAGAATCATTGCGATGAGCGCGACGACCAGAGCGACGCTGGCGCTGATGAGGAGTCGGTTTCGACGGTGTCGCCGTGCCGCCGCTCTGCGTCGGGTCTCCCCGTGGGGTCGTGGCGGACGCTGGCTGGTGGATGGGGTGTTCATCGCGGAGTTTTCTCCTTGGGTAGTGGCCGTTCGGCGTGAGGCGGGTCACTGCGTGGAACCTGCAGGTCGGCTTGTGCGTCACCGCTAGCGGACGTCGTACCCTCTGTCGTGTCGACGGCGCATCCCTCGCCGGTGAAGCACCGAGAGTGCGTCAGCTTGCGTAGTCCCCACCAGCCCATGATGGCGAGAAGCGCCAGACTCGCCGAGAGAATCTCCGACTGGTGAACGGCGAAGAAGTGTTGCACGGCGCCCGTCGTTGAGTACAGACCCACCCCCGACACTCCGACAAAGGCGAGGAGTGAGGGGACCATGGGAGTGCAGCACAGGAAACTCGGCAGAAGGCTCATGATGAACGCCGCTCCGCTTGCCGCACCGGTGGCCACTCGAGCGGACACGATCTGGCGCATTGCGTAGACCTGGATGCTTAAGACGAGACCCATGGCGACACCGAGCGCGAGGGCCCACACCAGTAGATGGGGGGAGAGGTAGTTCCAGTTGGCGAACTCGAAGCGTTGCGTGTAGTCGAAGGGGAGAAGCAGGGTGTAGAAGAACGCCACGACGCCCGATGCGGTCACGAAGCCAGCGATCCGCCCGGGCGAGCCCAGAACCTCGGCGAGCACCCGAGGCATGGGCGCACGCGCGCATTCGGTCGGCGTCTCAGTCGTGCTCATGGCCGCCAATGGGTCGTTTTGCGGTGCAGCACGTCGCACGTCGGCGGTGTCGCCGGAGAAGTCCGATGGCAACCACCAGGAGGACTCCTCCGGCGACTCCACCCACCACACCCAGGGTCACCACGCCCGCCGCCGCCAGAGCCGTGACGATGGCCGGACCACCACAGCACAGCACCGGGATGGCGAAAAGCCACACTGAAGGGCGAGAACCCTCCGCGGTTGCGTGCTCGCCGGGACTCGGTCTTGAGCTCACGAGGGAACGCTCATTCATTCGAGGTCCGCTGCTGACGGGTGATTTGTGGGACACAGCCATCGATATCTCCAGTGCGGGCCCAACGAATCGACTCATCGCCCACTGTGCCGTCGAGGGCGCACGGCACACCCCCGTGTCGGCTCAAACTACTACGTAACTGTAGTAGTCGTCAAGCCACTGCACGCTCGGTGATCGAGCCCCTGGACTCGATCACCGGTACCTGGTTCTGGTTCGATGCGGAGTCGGTCTCAACGGGGCGTGCCGTGAGCACGCCACGACCACGTCGGGCGCAGGCCGACCAGGGTTACGACGGCGAGACACCCAAGGAGGCCGACGGTACTCGCCGATGCCCCGGCGAGTGCGCAGCCCACCGACGCCACGATGACGGCGGTAGCGACGGCGGCGGCCGCGACGCGTGCGGTTGGCCATGGTGTCACGGGCTCGCGCCGAGTGAGGCGCGCCACCCGCGCGCGCAGTTCTGGGTCGACCGTGGCGTCAACCCCGTATCCCTCGTGTTCGACGTTCGTTCCACGAACTCGTGCCGAAACGCGAATCAGGGCTGATACCAAGGTGTCGACACCGACAGTGCGCGCCGCTTCGTCGTCGGCGGCAGCCTCGAGCGCTCGGCGAAGTCCTAGCCAGGCGCGGCGCACCGGGGGTAGTCGACCGTACGCGGACGCAATAGCACCGCCAATGATGAGCAGGCGAGGATGTCCCAGACGAACGTGCGCCGCCTCGTGCTCACACACGGCCTCGCGCTCGCGACCTTCGAGCGAGATGAGCATGCCCGAGGTCACGACCGCCCGACTGCGCCAGAGGCCCGACGCGAATGCCATCGGTCGATTTGAAGGAACCACCCACACCTCTCCGGCCGCGGTCGAGCGTCGAACGGACGACACGCGGGCCGCCCGGTGCAGTTCGCTGCGCCGCGCGGAGACTGCGTGGCGCAGTCCTTGCCAGAGGAGAGCGCCAAATACGAGAGCCCCGGGGCCGTAGCCGAGCAGTTGCCATTGACCGTGGTTGAGCCCAAGGAGGCATCCTCCGCTCGCGGTGCGAACCCCTCCAAGCCACGAACCGAGGGCGCTTCCGAGACACGTGACCCATATCGCGGGCAACAGCGCCCAGCCGAGGAGGTCAACGAGGTAGGCACCGGCGGCGACTCGAGGAGAGATGTCACTGTTGCGTCGCACGAGTGCGGGGAGGGAGATGAGCACCACGAGGAAGCTCAATCCGATGATGACGGCGTTCACGGGCGGCGTGCTCGCTTGATGACTGACGTCAACTCGGCCACAAGTTCGGGGTCGTCAAGACTGTCAACGAAGTGAGCGAGCGCAACCTTGGGGTGAGTTGTCGCCGAGAGAAGCGAGTGGATTGCTTGGGCAGTCAGCTCGTCGACGTCGCCAGCTGCGCGGTAGAGGAACACCTTTCCCTCTTCGACTCGCTCCACGAGCGACTTGTCCACGAGACGGCCGAGAACGGTCATGACGGTTGTGTACGCCCTGGGGCCATTCTCAAGTCGCTCAAGGATCTCGCGTCCCGAGAGTGCGGTACCGGTTGACCAGAGGACGTCGAGGATCTCGTTTTCGAGGTCGCCTATGCGACGACCTGCAATGGAGCGCCTGGCCACCGATCTCTACCTCCTACGTTTTCGTAGTTTAGGTTCGTAGCCTGCTCCGCGGGTCAGGCACCGAGGGAACTGATTCACAACCGCCCCGGCGACAGCCCACGTTGCAATGATGCACCGTCAGAGAGTGAGCGGCGCTGTCCGTTGGCGGCGACGACGAATAGTGACGATCCGAAGTGATGTCGCGCCACACCGTCGGCTTCTGTGCTGGGGCGGAGGTCGTAGCGGGGCCCCGGCGCTGGCGCGACTGCGGACACCGAGTCCACGCGGCGTGCGAGGAACGTTGAAGATGTCGCGACCGATGACCTCCCGGGAGAGGAGGACCCCTCAGGTCAGGATCGCCTGACGTACGAGTACTACTCGGCCGACCTGGATGCGCGCACGGGCGAGAACTCCGATCTGCTCTACGAGCCCTTCCCCGAGGACTTCGGCTTCGACGAGATCGACGCCGAGGGCCACGCCTGGTCCGTGACGAGCGACGACCCCCGCCCGCCGGGCAGCTAGCCCGTCCTCACCGCCACGGCGAGCCTCGCGGGACCTGACACGTCCCGCGAGGCCCTTGCGCGTCTCGCACGACTCTCGAATCGCCGCCGCACACGGCTGACCTCGCGCCGAGACCACTCGCTCGGCGGTTCAGGGCCTCACTCAGGTCGCCGGGCCGTCACGTCGCGACTTTCGTCACCTCGTGGGTCCGACTTTCGTCAAGACCCCGTGGCGGGGTGATTGCGAAACCTTTAGGGCGAGTTGGCGACTGGGGACTGGAACTGCTGCGTACAGGCGCTCCACATGAATTCGAACGCAGTGACCACATCCCTTGATGAGGCACTTGGCAGTGCCCAACTCTTCAATGTCGGTGTCGGTGCCGGTGTCGCAGGAACGGGCGGTCGTCCCAGTGTTGCCGTCGCACTTGGCTTGAGGCGGTGTACGTGAGGAGTCGATATGTACGGGAGGGTGGGGTTGTGGACCCGACCGTCCTTGGTCGCGGACCGGTCGCAGTGGTCGTTGCTCGCAAGGCGGTTGCCGACTTCGAAGAATCAGGGCACGAACTCAAGGAGAGGGGGTCCACATTCGATCGAGGGGAACCACGTGAAGTCGATCCTCAGGGGAGTAGGTTCGTTGCCCCAGGTGGAGGGCGAACCCCGCGACGAAACCGCTTCCGAGCTTGTCACGAAGCAGCCGCAGACCCCTCAGTTCCTTCCCTGGAACGCTGTCCCCAGTCTTGATCTCGAAGCCGACCACCCCGCCGTCATCACGTTCGACCACGAGGTCGACTTCATGGTCATCGCGAGTGCGCCAGTGGCCGAGACCTGCAACCTCCGGCGCCCACGACGCTTGCTTGATCAGTTCGCCGACCGCGAACGTCTCCAAGAGGTGACCGAGTTCCGTGAGAGCGGATGGGTCGCGAGCCGCGAGTTTTGCCGGGGTGAGGCGCAGAAGGCGAGCGGCGACCCCGGAGTCAACGACGTGGATCTTCGGTAGCGCGGCCGAGCGTGCCGACAGTGTTCTGCCCCATGCGTCGAGTCGGTAGATGAGGAAGACTTCTTCGAGCAGGGCGGTGTAGTTTTCCGCTGTCGAGGGGGCGAGCCCGATGTCACGAGCCGCGCCCTCGACGTTGAGCACCTGCGCGGTTTGACTGGCGAGGCGGGCGAGAAAGTTTGCGAGCTGCTGACCTTGGCGCAGTTTGCTCAACTCACGGACATCTCGCTCCAACGTGAGCTTCACGTAGTCGTCGAACCATCGTTGTCGGCTCTGGCTTGTGGAAGCTGCAAGTGCCAGCGGGAAGCCTCCCGCACAGATCCTGGTGATGTACTCGTCGCGCGACGTCGACGAGACCTGGGATGTCACCAGAGTGGTGGGATCACGTAGCGCCCGAACGAGGAAGTCTTCATGGACACCGGGAAGCTCTCCCTGGGACAGTGGGTATACGGGCAGGCGGGAGAGCCGACCCGTGAGTGCCTGAGCTGTTGCCGGCAGCGCGTCGTGGCGCGTGGACCCCACTGGAACGTATCGGCCTGGGCTGGTTGAACAGTGAGTTCCGCCTTGATGACGTTCAGGATGTGAGGGGCCTTCTGGTACTCGTCGATGCACACCGTCTCCTCTCCACCGAGGAGGAGGCTGGCGTTGGCGAGCGCCGCGCTTCTCCTCGCCCGATCGTCGAGGCTGACGAGCCGTCCGCCACTGGAGTCCGCGACCTGGCGGAGCAACGTGGACTTGCCGACGCTGCGGGGACCCTCCAGGAGGAGGACGGGGTGTCGAGCATCCGGCTGAGCGCCTCGGGTAGGCAGCGGCGGGCTATCACATCGATCGACTGTCGTGCCATCCCGTGACTCCTCCATGAACTGGGGCTATGGAGGCCTTTAGATTGGGGTTTTGGAGACTATTGAATTGGGGTTATGCGAGCTACCCATCAAGCCCGTGCCCGGCGCACCAGGAGGAAGTTCGCCCCGAGTAACAGCGCCGCACTCGCCAGGTAGAGGCCACCCTCACGCAACTGCAGCGTCCAGTATTGGTTGTCGGCCACGTACCCTTCGACTTGGTGCAGGCCGAGCTATTTCAGGCACGTCGCGTACTGAGTCGGGAAGGCGAAGTTCGCCGGACACCGACGATGAGTTATTCGATAACCCTTTTCCACCCCACTTCAAGGTCGGCCCGTTGAAGAAGAGGGCCACCAACGAAGAACGGCTGAGTCACGAGCGCAACACCAACGCGCTCGAACAGTTCCTCGTCCGCAACGCGAAGCTCCAGCAGCACGCGTTCGTGTTCAATCAGAACGTCCCCACGAAGGCCGACCCGTTCCAGACCCAATGGATCTGCCCGGGTAAGGCGGGCAAGCTCAAGTGCGAACTCTGCCCACTGTCCGAGCACTACCCGGCGGACCGACCGGTGGTCGAGAATCCCGGA
>JAJYGN010000023.1 GCA_021790675.1 Actinomycetes bacterium | reverse complement strand
GCTAGAGACGACGCGCGGCGTTCCTAGACTGATCTCGAGACCGAGGAGATCCATGGCCACTGCGAGCGACTCACCGAGCGAGGCCCCGTCCCAGCACTCGCGCGGGCCCGGCGCGGCTCTCATCGTGGTGCTGGTCCTCGCGGTCCTAGCCAGCGGGTCCTTCGCCGCCTACGCGCTGAACCACCGCTCGCCGGCGACGACGAACCTGATACGCGTCACCGGGATCCCGTCGAACATCTCAACCGCGACTGCGAACTTGATGGCCCTCTCACCGGTGCCGGCGCGACCAGCACCGAACTTCACCCTGACCGACCAGAATGGCCACACGCTGTCGCTGTCGAGCTTCAGGGGCCGCGCGGTCATCCTCGAGTTCATGGACCCCCACTGCGTCGACATCTGCCCCCTCGTGGCCCAGGAGTACGTCGACGCCTACCACGACCTGGGCGCGGCGGCGAGCAAGGTCGTCTTCGTGGCGATCAACGTCAACCAGTACTTCGCGAGCGTGACCAACATGAAGACCTTCTCCACGGAGCATTCGCTGACCACGATCCCCTCGTGGCACTTCTTCACGGGCACCAGCGCCGCCCTGCACGCCGCCTGGCACGACTACAACATCGAAGTCATCGCCAAGAACCCACGCTCGGACATCATCCACACCTCGGCGCTCTACATCATCGACGCCAAGGGCCGTGAACGCTTCCTCGCCGCGCCGGTCGTCGATCACCGCGCTAGCGGCGCGGCGTTCCTGCCGACGAACACCCTGACCGCCTGGGGCCGAGGCATCGCCACACTGGCGCGCGACGTCCTCAACTAGGTACCGACGGTCTCCCTCGGCGAAGTGCGACTGCGGCTGCTCTCGAGGGCAGCGAACCGCCACGGCGACGCACTTTGTAGAGTCCACTTGTGATCACGGTCCGTCGTGTGCGCCCCGCGGAGTACGTCGAGGCGGGTGAGATCACGGCTTCCGCGTGGTCGCCGAGGGAGCCGATCGAGACGGCTGAGTGGATCGGGTTTCACGACCGAGTCGCCGACGTCGCCGGTCGAGACGCCGTTGCGCCCGTCTTCGTCGCGGTGATGGAGGGCAAGATCGTGGGCTCGGTGACACTCGAGTTGGAGTCGCGAGTCACCGATCAGGCGAACCCCGCGCCGTTGGGATCCGATGAGGCGCACGTACGTCTCTTGGCGGTGGCCCCCGAGGCCCGGCGTCGCGGCGTGGCCACGGCTCTGATGGCGCACTGTGTGGCGACCGCCCGCCGCGAGGGAAAGGCACGCCTGACCTTGAACACGTCAGCGCACAACGCCGGAGCCCAGAGTTTCTACGAGGCCATCGGGTTCCAACGGCGAAATGACGAGGTCCCCGCTGACGGGTCCGCCCTGGTGTCCTACGAACTCGACGTGGGTCCCGTCGTCGACTCGTGAGAGCCGTCTGCTCACGCCGCGACGACCGTCACGCAATGTGCGGCCACGGCATCAACCCCGTCATCGCTTCCTCAGCCGGGTACTGGAATGCCCATCTCGGCGAGGAGGTCGCGCACGCGCCGGTCGATCTCGTCGACGATGGGTCGCGTCTCGTCCACCGAGAGTCCCGCGGGGTCGTCTAACTCCCAGTCGAGGTAGCGGGTGCCGGGAAAGAAGGGGCACGCGTCACCACAGCCCATCGTGATCACGACGTCGGCCTCGCGGGCCAGGTCGCTCGTGAGGATCTTGGGGAACTCGCGCGAGACGTCGAGGCCCCTCTCCTCTAAGAGCGCCACCACCGAGGGGTTGAGCGAGTCGCCCGGCTCGGAACCCGCGCTATAGACCGCGACGCGACCGGCGCCGTAGTGATCGAGCAGGACCCGCCCGGCCAGGCTGCGCCCGGCGTTGTGCACGCACACGAAGAGCACGACCGGCGTGTCAGGCACGAGAACCTCCTGGTTCGACGAAGAAGCGCCGTGCCCACAGCGAGACGTAGACGAGCCCGACGAGCACCGGCACCTCGATCAGGGGCCCGACCACGCCGGCCAGCGCCTCGCCGCTGGTCACGCCGAAGACGCCGATCGCCACGGCAATGGCCAGCTCGAAGTTGTTGCCGGCGGCCGTGAAGGCCAGGGTCGCGCTGCGCGCGTAGCCCAGGTGGAGGGCGCGGCCCGTGACGAAGGCGCTGGTCCACATGATCGCGAAGTAGCACAGCAATGGCAGCGCGATGCGCGCGACGTCGCCGGGGTGCGAGGTGATCGTGTGGCCCTGCAGCGAGAAGAGCACGACGATGGTAAAGAGCAGGCCGTAGAGGGCGAAGGGCCCCAGGCGCGCCAGCACGCGGCTCTCGTAGAACTCGCGACCGCGCCAGCGCTCGCCGAGGGTGCGCGTGAGATAGCCGGCCACCAGGGGCACGCCCAGGAAGATCAGAACCGAGGCGGCGATGCGCCCCATGGACAGGTGCAGATTGGTCGTGGCCAGTCCGAGCCAGCCGGGCAGGACCTCGAGGTAGAAGTAGCCCAACGCGGCGAAGGCGACGACTTGGAAGAGAGAGTTGATGGCCACGAGCACGGCGCCCGCCTCGCGGTCGCCCCCCGAGAGGTCGTTCCAGATCAGCACCATCGCGATGCAGCGGGCCAGTCCCACGATGATCAGGCCGGTCCGATAGGTCGGCACGTCGGCGAGGAAGATCCAGGCCAGGGCGAACATCACCGCCGGACCCAACAGCCAGTTAAAGATCAGCGAAGACACTAAGAGTCGCGGGTCGCGCGCGACCACGCCCACGCGGTCATATCGCACCCGCGCGAGCACCGGGTACATCATCACGAGTAGACCGATGAAGATCGGCAATGACGTGCCCTGGGTGACCTGGACGGCCGAGATGGCTGAGTTGAGCCCCGGCACGGCGCGCCCAAGTATCAGCCCGAGAGCCATCGCGGCAAGGATCCACACCGGCAGGTACCGATCGAGGAACGACAGGCGCCGCGCGATCGGGGCCTCGAGGGCCGTGGTGTTCGTCACGGCCTAAAAGCTCAGGACCGCGGCGCCCTCGTGACCCCAGCGCAGGAACACGTCGCGCGCGAAGTCGAGGCGCAGTCCTCGAGCGCTGAGTGCCGCTTCGGCGTCGTTGGCGCGCGCCACGTTCACGCACGCGCCCACCACAACGCCGTGGCCGATCAGCTCGTCGACGGCCTCGCGGAAGGCCTCGCGGGTCTCGCCGTCCTCGTGGGCGGAGAGAACCGCCTGGGCCGGGCCGAAAACGAAGACCTCGATCTCCACGCCGGCGTCGGGCGCAACCTGGCGCATGCGCTCGCTCACGCTCGCGCCCACGCGCAGTGACGCGTCGTCGTCGTGAAAGATCAGCACCGCGGTCTTGGCCATGGGGGTCTCCTCTCGCCCTACTTCATCGTAATTCGACGATAGCCGAAACGATGCCTACAGCGCGCCCAGCGCCTCACTTAACGCCGCCAGGGCGATCGCGTTCACGCAGTAGGAGACGCGCGCGCCCTCGATCTCGCCCTGGATCAGGCCGGCGTCGCGCAGCACGCGCAGGTGCTCGGAGACCGTGGACTGGGCGAGCGGGAACTCGGCCGCGAGGTCGCCACTGACGCACGTCGTGCGCTCGGCGAGCAACCGCAGAATCTTCACGCGCACGGGATGGCCCACCGCCTTGGCCATCATCGCCAGGTGCTCGTCGTCGAGGGGCACCGCGACGGCGCCGGGATCCACGCAGTCGGCCACCTCGCGAGACGTCATGGCCTCACTGTAGGGCCGCGCAGGCCGCGTGAGGCCACGACCTCGAGGATGGCCTCGGCCGCCGCGTCGGGCGTGGTGCCCGAGGCGACGCGCACCTCCGGCGCGAGGGGTGCCTCGTAGGGCGAGTCGATGCCGGTGAAGTTGAGGAGCCGGCCCTCGCGGGCGGCTCGATAGAGGCCCTTGGTGTCACGGGCCTCGGCCACTTCGAGGGGCGTGTCCACGTGGACCTCGATGAAGGTTCCCGGGGCGAAGAGATCGCGCGCGTTCTGGCGACCCTCGCGAAAGGGCGAGATCGCCGCGACGATCACGACGAGGCCAGCGTTGACCATCAGGCGGGTGACCTCGCTGATGCGCCGGATGCTCTCGACACGGTCGTCGTCGGTGTATCCCAGGTCACGATTGAGACCGCGCCGCACGTCGTCGCCGTCAAGGTTGTAGACGAGCACGTCGCGCGCGCGCAGCCGGGCCTCGAGTACGGCCGCGATCGTCGACTTGCCCGCCCCGGAGAGTCCGGTGAACCATACGACGTAGCCCGCGCTGGGAACGGAGGGATCGGTCATCGTCCGCGGCACAGGGGAAGTGTAGAAGACCTAGCGACCCACGGCGCGACCGATGGCGCGCATCGCGCGCACCGGCACCGCGTTGCGCAGGCGCTCGAGGGCGGCGGTCGTCGCGTCGAGTTCGCCGCGCAACTCCTGAGACTGGGCGCGCAACGCCTCGTTGCCGACGACGAGATCGGCCACGATCGCCTCGAGCCGGGTGACCTCGCGGGTCAGCTCGGCGACCAGGAGGCGGCGCTCTTCGAGCAGGGCGCCCTCCCACCAGCCGGCCGCGGGCGCGGTGGCGCCAAAGTCGTCGTGACGTCCGGCGAGTCCAGCGAGGTAGCGCGCCAGGGCGAGAATCTCCTCGGGCGGCTCTAGGCGACGATCCTCGCTCACGGGGGCGACGTTGCGGCGCAACTGGGGGTTGATCCGCGCCAGCGCGCCTGCCACGTCGACGTCCTCGGCCACTTCGCCCCACGCCGCCAGACTCGCGGCGAGCCCGGGCAGGACCTCACCGGGGCGCTCCACGAGGTCCTCGTAGGAGCACACGTGCACCCGCAGTCCGGCCATGCCCTCGAGCGCCGCGCGATTGAAGACCGACCAGAGAGCGAGACCCGTCGAGACGGGGAGGTGGTCGCGCTTGGCGAGTGACCAGGCGACCTGCATGGGATCGCGAACGATAAAGACCGCGCTCGGTACGCGCGGGGCGCTCTCGCGCCACAGGTCGAGCAAGAGGGAAACCCGCGGGTCCTTCATGACGAAGTTCTCGCCGGCGTAGAGGGATCGATAGAGCTCGGCCGCTCGAGCGCGGTCGTCGTCACTGATCCAGTTCGCGGGCAGCACCGGGGGGCTGTCCCAACGTCCCCCGAAGCGCAACAGGATCTCCTCGTCGAACTCGACGATGGGCCACTGCTCGAAGTAGCCCTCAGGGTTGCCCTCGTCGGGCGCCATGAGACTCGCGGCGACGCCGGCGTCGAGACCCAGCCCCACGAGCGCGCCGGCGAGCGCCGATGTGCCCGAGCGATGCATGCCGATGACCAAAACTCCCACGCAGGAAAACTACTCGCCGACCCGCCGCCCCTCGGACCGTGGCCCTTCGCCGGCCAGGGCGACGAAGCCCGCCCCGGGAATGATCCCCTCGCGCGAGAGCGAGTCCGGCGCGCCATGCCCGGCCAGAAGCGCCGAACGCGCGCCCACGATGCTCAGTCGCGCTCCCTCGAGCAAACCCACGTGATCGGCGACGCTGAGAAAAGACGCTCTCGAGTAGAACGCGTGCCCCTCGCGCGCGAGCTGCGCGTAGCGCTCTCCTAGTTCGCTGTCACGCGGCACGGTGCCCACGACGACACGACCCCCCGGGGCGAGCACGCGGCGAGCCTCGAGGAGGGCCCGCTCGGGATCGGCGACGAAGCACAAGCTCACCACGAAGAGGACTGCGGCGAAGCGGCCCGCGGCGAAGGGCAGCTCTTCGGCCCGACCCGCGACCACGCGAACCCCGCGGTGCGCGGCGAGCGCCAACGCGCCAACAGCGGGGTCGATCCCGTACTCGACGCCGAGGGCCCGGGCGAAGCGACCCGATCCGACGCCAACCTCGAGGCGCGGCTGCGCTGGCGGCCACAAGGGCGCCAGGGCTGCGACCTCGTCGTCGAAAGTCGCCCGCCCGTTCGGCGTGTCGTACCACTCGTCGTAACGCGCGGCCTCGACGTCGAAGGGATCGACGTCTCTAGAAGCAACCGCTCCTACTTCAGTAGAAATTCTCTTCACGACGCCGACGCTAGAACCATCCGTCACGTCGAATTGGACGGATGGGGTCGCCAGACCTATGGTGCGGTTATGGGCTCGCGTCGGTGGCTCTCCACCCTCGTCGTCGTCGTACTGGTCGCAGTGGCGGCCTTCGCGGCCGGGTATCTAGTCCACTCAACGACCACCACGACGACGAGCGCACCAGCGACAACCACAAGCACGAGTCTCGATCCCACCTGGGTCGCCACCTGGCCCACCTCGTCGAGCGCGATCCGTTACTCCACCCCGACGGCCGCGGCGCTGGGCTTCGCCAGGTCGGTCCTGCACATGACCTCACCGGTGGCGCGCACGTTCCAGCAGGGTGACACCCGTTCGGGCGAGGTGCCCATCGTCACCACCGCAAACGGCCCCGTGACGACCGTGCTCGTACGCCAGCTCACGAGTGACAACTCCTGGTGGGTGCTGGGATCGGCGTGTGCGTCGGTGAACATTACGCTCCCCCACGCGCTGGAGGCCGTGTCGTCCCCACTGTCGCTGACGGGCCAGTCCACGGCCTTTGAGGCCGTCATCAACTATTCGCTCTACCAAGACGACGTCGCTTCGCCACTGGTGAGCGGCACGACCATGGGCGGATCCAACGGTGTGATGGGCCCGTTCTCGACCACCCTCACCTTCGCCGCCCCGACGCACCACTACGGCGTGATGGTCGTCTACACCCGCTCGGCGAAGGACGGCTCAGTGCTCGCGGCGTCCGCCATTCGCGTGGCCTTCTAAAGCGCGAGGTGCGTCTCGCGCATGCGCAGCGCGACGACCACCCCGGAGAGCGCGG